>NZ_AKIS01000023.1:0-22831 GCF_000277005.1 Pontibacter sp. BAB1700
AAACTGGATTATAAGAATTAAAATTAGTAATTTTTATATCTTAATCATGAAACCTTTATAATTAATAAAGGTAATAAGCTGTTAAGAACCCTACTCTAACCCTATTAGCCAGTGAGTGTATTTAATGATTATCTGTCGAAATCAGTCTGTGACATCGTAGCAGCTATGGTTATAGCCGCTATGCCGGACATTTCTTTGTCCCTTATAAGCCCACCAAAATGACGTTGCCTGGCTTTCTGTGCCTGCTGGGCCAGTAAAAGCCTTTGCTAACCAGGTAACTCCCTCAAAGAGTCCTGCACCTCCCTCCGAAGCTCTGTAGAGCCTTCGCATGATCCCTATTGCCTTTTGTAACCGAAAACAAGCACCGAAACCCTAATAGCGTGCTCGCCACTCACCTTAAATTTTGAGTATATGAGAAAGAATTTTACGCAATTGATTAGTAGTGTTACCCGATCCAAAAGCTTTATGATCGCCCTCACCAGCCTGATGATTTTGGCTGGGTCTGTGTATTTGATGGCGGCTGTGGGTGTGACTACCACTGCAACAACACCTCTCATAATATCTGCAGATAGAGCAAGTAATTCAGTCAATCCTATTGGAGGTCTGTTTACTACAATAGCCTCCATCAACTTCAGAGAAGGTGTCAACACAGATTTTGGAAGCAGTAACACTATAGAGCTCAATGCTCCTGAAGGCTGGGAATTTTATTCTGTTACTCAACATGGTGTTACCGCTGTTGGTAGACAACTAGAACAGGGAAATGCTACAATCAACGCTACAGTAGTAAGTGTTTCCTCCTCTAAAATAATTGTGAACTACAGCGGGGCAGCTACTAATAAAATTGAGGAAGTAACAATTGGGAACATAAAGATAAGAGCTGTTACAGGAGCCTCTGCACCGGAAACAGTTCATATCACAGCAACAGGGGGATTATTCTCTAATCCTGTCAATGCGGTTACTATAAACCATGTAGCAGGAGCAGCTACAAAGCTGTCTTTTGAGCAGCAGCCCACTGCAACCGATATATACACTGCCATTTCTCCTGCACCTACAGTCCTGATTCAAGATCAGTTTGGTAATACTGTTACCAATGCTACAAATAGTGTATCTCTTGCGATAGGCAACAACCCTGGTGGAGGTGTTTTGACAACTGGATCAGCCTCTCGCACAAGCGGAGTCGTAACATTTAACAACTATAGCATTGATGCTTCTGGAACAAACTATACACTAATAGCTTCGGCAACGGGGTTAGAGTCAGCAACGAGCTCTACTTTTGCTGTTAACAGTACCGCTCCTGAATTAACGTCAATTGATACAGGTTGCTTTACCATTGGGACTGGGGAAAAAACCATAACGCTGCGCGGCTCTAACTTTGCCCGTAATGCAACGGGGCGTATCGGTAATAGTATAAGACCTACTACTTTCATAAGCACAAATGAATTAAGGATGATCTTGCTTGAGTCTGATGTTGCGGTGGCTGGAAATAAATCTATCAATGTACTTAACCCCAGTCCGACAGCAAGCTCCTCTACTAGTCAGAATATAGTGGTTCATAATATTATAGAAAATCTTATAATTTCTGGAAGTACTGTTAGTCCAATGTGTACTGGATCTAGCAGAACATATAGTGGACCTGCAGATTATACAGATTATGAGTGGTCTGTAACAGCTGGAGCTACTATGGTATCTGAGAATGCTACTTCTAATACCTTTAGAATTAGATACGATGATGTTGCGCCTGCTTCGGGTAAAGTCACTATTACTGTCAAAGCAAAAAATCCATGCGGTGTTGTGAGTTCACAATCTTTTGATATTTTAGTGAACCAAACGCCTCCAGATATAATCACCTACGACACTCCGATAATTTTCTGTGAAGGTGGATCAGTTACTTTGAAGGCGCTGAGGCTCCGGCAGGAGAGGAGGCATACGGCTACCAGTGGCTATTTAATGGAGTAGATATTCCAAATGGAACAGCCCCTACATATACAGCTACGGAGGCAGGTGGCTATAGGGTTAGGGTAACTGCGGCCGATCCTAATACTTGTAGCAATTTATCCTCTACAGTTACTGTGTCTATTACCTCGCCGTTAACGCCAGGAGAAATTACAGGAAACGCAACATATTGCCAAGGTGCCTCTGCCATAGCTCTAACAGCTACAGCAGGAGGAGGAACTTACAACGATGGCAACTCCACTCGCCCCAAAACTTATAAATGGGAACAAAGTGCTTCGACAAGCGGACCCTGGGCAGATGCCTTTGGGACTAACACCTCAGCTAATTACACTCCTTCTACTGAAACAGCCGGCACCATGTATTACAGAAGAACGGTATACGCTGGCGGTTGTGAGAATACGACTGCCCCTTTTGCAGTGACGGTTACGCCTGAGATCTTAGATAACGCTGTGTCCGGCACTCAGACCGTCTGTTCTGGCAGCCCGATTGCTGTGCTGGACGGTGCGCAAGCAACAGCAGGGAATGAAGCTATAGATTATCTTTGGGAACAAAGTGCTACCGGCGCCAGTGGCTCTTGGGAGCCAGCAGAAGGCACAAATAATCAGGAAGACTATCAGCCCGCTACCCGTACTGTAGATGTAACAAGTACTATACATTATCAGAGAAGGGTGAAGGCCGGTGAGTGTACTACATACAGTAACAGAATATCTGTTAAAGTTACTGCTATGCCTGTTGCCACAATTACACAAGGCGAGAACACCTATTTCTGCCCTCCAGGGACAGCAGTACTATCTGCTCAAGCGGTTACTGGTTATACCTATAAGTGGTATAGAGTAGTTGAGGGGGGAGATGATATTGAAGTTGGTGATGATCGAGTCATCAACGTGGGAAGACTAGGTGAGGAGAGTGCAATTGATAAATACTATGTAGTTGCAACTCAGGTAACAGATGGGAATAGCTGTTCAACAACTTCAGGCCTTATCACAGTACAGGAAACGGTAGTAGACAATAACATTCTGAACACTGGAAATCAGACAGTATGTTATGGGGCCACACCTGATGTGATTTTAGGGACTAATGCAAGATCAACGTTAGGCGAGGTTCTATATCAATGGCAGTCAAGTTTAACCGAAGATGGAACATACTCCAATATATCTGGTGCTACAGATATAAACCTGGCTTTAGGAGCACAAACCGCTGAGCGCTGGTATCGCAGAAGAGCTACTGTAGGGAGTTGCTCAATTTATAGTGATCCTATTGCTGTGTTTGTAAAGGAGCAAATTGTAAATACTCTTACTTCGGCTAACCAAATCATTTGTTTGAACAATCCTGCTCAAACCATAACTGGCAATCCTGTCACTGGTGGTGACGGCCCTACATCCTACACTTATACTTGGTACCAGCGTACAGGTACTGGAGATTGGGAAATAGCGCCAGGAGTTAACAATCTAGAGAGTTATACCCCACAAGTATCCGATGTGGCAGGTACATACTCCTTCAGACGAGATGTCGTGTCTGGTAGCTGTACACCTGTAGCGAGTAATTTAGTTACAGTTACTGTACAACCTGCCATAGTAGGCAATATGATTGGTGGTACAGAAATATACTGCCTAAATGCTACTGCCACCACACTTGGGACAGTAGGGGGTACCTTGAGTGGTGGAAGTGGCTCAGGATATACTTATACCTGGCAAGTACGTGTGGGGGAGAGCGGAACCTGGACAACCATTGGAACTGCTACTTCTTCTACCTATAGACCGCTTACCACGACAGCTGGAGATTTCTTTTACAAGCGAATTGTTAATTCTGGAGCATGTATTGGTGCAGAAAGCAATGAGTTTAAAGTAACTGTGCTGCCAGCCATTGTTAATAACCTGAACGGACCAGATAGCTATAGTTACTGCCAAAACACGACTGCCACTGAAATTGTGGGTAATGTAGATGGAGGCGATGGAGCTAATTATACCTACTTATGGCAAAGAAGCGCTAATGGTACAACATCTTGGTCTTCGGCAGCTGGTATAAACGATCAACCAAACTATACGCCTATCATTACGAGTGCAGGTACAAATTACTACAGACGTACCGTAACATCTGGCCCTTGTACAACAGCTATAGCAAGTAATGTGATTTCAGTAACAGTTATACCTGCCATTGCTAATAATACCTTGGGCGGGGCATCATCTGTTTGCTTCAACTCTCAACCAGGAATGGTGACAGGTACACTGCCTACTAATGGGAATGGTGCCTATAACTACCTGTGGGAACAAAGCACAGACGGTGGAGATACTTGGGTAGCTGCTGTAGGTACAAATAATGAACAGAATTACCAACCACCAGTATTAACTGTAACTACGCAGTACAGGAGAACTGTGAACGCGGGTACTTGTTTGCCAAGCATATCTGCTCCTCGCACAGTAACAGTTATACCTCTACCTACTAAGCCAGTTATCTCAAACCTCACGAAGAGTGTCTACTATTCAGGTGAAACCGCATTCAACCTATCAGTATCTCCTTCTAATTCAACTGGCCGGTTCATTTATGAAAAGCGGGATGATGTTACTAACAACTACACTGAGGTAAGCAGGGTATCAAGTGCTTCTTTCAACCCCTGTAGTTTGGAGCCGGGTACATACCGAATTTCTTACACTTATACTTCGGGGGGCTGTACCAATACCTCTGATCCAATTACGGTGACAATAAGACGTTCTGAGTATAGAGTAGTTATTGAAGCAAAACCATTCCCAACGTGTAGAGGCCAAAACACTACTTATAGAGCTGTAGTCTACCGTGACGTGGAATCAATAATTTATCCATATCTAACAAATGCTCAGGGCCAACCAGTGGATGAGAGAGGAGCTCTTCTACCGGCTAGAACTTATCCTATACCTAATCCAGCATACCCTTTCCCGGCAAATGCTCCAAAAATATTAATTGATAATGCCTATCGCTATTATCAGCCGATTGTAAATGGTGGTGTAGTAGTTAATGCTGGAGATAAAGGCGGAGACAAGACGAACAAATTTATTTACGAATGGACTAAGAACTTTGCAAACTACCCATTTGGCAACACGGTGGAAGCTGGAAATGCTGGTCTTTCATCTGAAGATTACTATGCAGTTTCGATTTATGCTAATGATAATTCAAATACTTGCATTACAGCTCTTCCTCAGAGTAGTCCACAATGGTCAAACCGAACATATACAGCGGCTCCAATTAATTATATAGTCGATTTAGAAGCCGATAGAACAACTATATGCCAGGGTAACTCAGTTACGATGACTGCTAACTTAGATGCAGCCTTTGATTTCTGGAAGGACATTCAGCTTACACTCTATTGGATGCACAAACGTGGTACTACAATTACTGAACTCGGTTCAACAGTTTATGAAACTGGTTTAGAAGTTCAATATACTACTACCGGTCCTAGTGATGGTCTACAGAATGGTGATGTATTATATGTTGAATTTAGCTCTGTGATAGACAGGCAAAATGATGTTAGTAGCAAGTGTTCCAGAGGCTTTACAACGAATGAAATTGCTATTACAGTAGTCGGTCAGCAAACGATGAATGGAGGAGGCGCTTACTGCGAAGGAGGGGGTGGAGTAACGGTTGGTATAGCGGGTTCACAACAAAATGTGTTCTATCAACTGATGCTCGACGGTCAACCTGTTGGTAGTCCTGTGGCAGGTACTGGAGCAGCTATGACCTTTGGTAACCAGAAAGTGGCTGGTTCCTATACAGTAGAGGCTTTGGCTAACACTAGTGCAGCTGCTTGTCTAACTTACGGACCCGTGAATGTGTATGTCACGCCGCAGCCTGTTGAGCAAACACTTACAGCAGCCAATAATGGAGAATACTGTGCAGGAGGTGCTGGTGTAGCAATTACACTTAGCGGATCAGAAAGTGGTGTTAAGTACCAGTTACAGCGAACAGTGAATAATTCAACTACAAACGTTGGTCAAGAAATTTTAGGCAATGGAGAGCCGATTGTGTTCCCAAATCAGACAGATGCTGGTGAATATCGTGTATTGGCCACCACGGTAGCACAGGATGGAACAGTAGCTGCCTGTCCGCTGCCAATGGGCAGTGCAACTATTACCATCAATCCTATACCTACCGTTTCCGTTAACAGTCCGTCAACTTGTGCGGGAACGCCTGTAGAGGTAACTGCTACTCCAGTTATAGGTACGGCTCCGTTCTCTTATACCTGGACAGTACCAGCAGGGTGGTCAGGACCTGCTCCAACGACAGCAAGCTTCATGACTACAGTGCCAGGTACCTACACTGTAACTGTGACAGATGGAAAATCTTGTACCATGAGTGCACCTGTTAGCACTACAGTGGTTGTGAAAGAGCTGCCAACCGTAACGGTAAATAGTCTTACAATGTGTGCAAATGACGAGCCTGCAACTATAGAAGCAGTAGCTAGCAATGGTTCAGGTAATTACAACTATGCTTGGACAGTGCCAGCCGGAGTTAGTAATCCCGGTGACGTAGCATCATTTACTACTAAGGTTGCTGGTGACTACACGGTACGTGTGACTGATACTGAATCATGTACGAGTGAACCAGTGATCGGAACAGTGACGGTTACCCCTATGAAAACTACAGTCGCGAAAATTACCGCAGAGAATGCTAATGGGCCAATAGAGGAACCGGCGAATCCAATTGGCATTAACGAGCCAGTTACTTTTAAAGTATTAATGCAGCCAAGCGTAATTTCATCTGATATTGTACGATACAGGTGGTCAGTGGGCAGCCTTGCATCAGATATCTGGACTGTTAAACAAACAGGCGAGAGTGACCAATTTGAGATGACACCTACAACTACTGAACCTTTTGATGTAAAAGTTGAAGTCTTAACTATTGCGTCTGCCTGCTATATTCCAATAGTAGCCTTTACAGAACAACCCATCATCCCTCTCCCAGTAGAACTCCTCTACTTCAACGCCACCAAACGCGGCTCCGATGTAGTGCTGGATTGGGCGACGGCTTCGGAGCAGGACAACAAAGGATTCGAGGTGCAGGTGTCGAGTGATGCGAAGACTTTCAGAGTGCTGGGCTTCGTGGAGTCGAAAGTGAATACGACCAGCCTGAAGCAGGTATACAGCTTCGTGGACAAAGAGAATGGCAAGCAGGGCGTGCGTTACTACCGACTGAAGCAGGTGGACCTGGATGGCAAGGTTGAGTTCTTCAACATCAAGGCAGTTCACTTCGATGAAGTTTCGGTGAACAAAGTGAAGGCTTATCCGAACCCATTCCACTCGGAGGTGGAACTGAGCATCGATGCGGAACTGGACGGAGAGCTGCAGATCACGGTAACCACGGCCACAGGCCAGCAACTGCTGCAGCGAAGCGTGCAGGTGGCGAAGGGAACCAACATCGAGAAGCTCACACTTGATCCAAACCTGCCACGTGGGGTGTACATCATCTCAACCCGCATGGGCGATTTCAACAGTCATTTCAAATTACTCAAACAATAGACTATTAGGGTTTAATAAGAAAACCCCGGGTATTTTACCCGGGGCTTTTATTTTTTATACCTATAGCATTTGCTTAGAGCACCTTCACCTTCAGACTGGTCGGCTGCTGTGGTGAGTGGTATACCTTATGCGTAGCCTTGATGAAGTCTTCCTCATTGGCCTCAAAAATATTGTCTACATATTTCTGCGGGTTACGGTCTACCAGCGGGAACCAAGTACTCTGGATCTGCACCATGATGCGGTGGCCTTTTTTGAAGGTATAGAGCACATCCTGCAATTCCACATTGACAGCTGCCACTTGGTTAGGTACAAAAGGCTCCGGTTTTTCAAAGCTGTTGCGGAAGCGGCCGCGAAACACTTCGCTGCGCACCATCTGCTGATAACCACCCATCGGTTTGTTCTGCTGGTGTGTGTAGGCCTGGTGGTCGTCTGGGTATACGTCGATCAGCTTCACCACCCAATCGGCGTCAGTGCCGGTAGTGGCTACTTTCAGCTGCGCTAGTATCTCGCCTGCCAGTGTGATGTCCTCCGTCAGCACATCGGTCTGGAAAGTCAGCACATCGGGGCGACGGCTGGCGAAACGCTGATCATCGGTCATGTATTCGCGGGTCATACCAGTGGCAACGGCTTCGGTAAATGGTACCGGCTTGGCCGGGTCGCTGATGTACTCGCTGGCTTCGACTGTACCTGCTTCGGGCGCTTCGAAGCTCATCTTGCCATTGGCGTGCAGATATAGCGTTTTCTCCTGAACAGCCTTCGGTGGCCAGGTCTCAAACTCGCGCCATTGGTTGGTGCCGCCTTCAAACATGATGGCCTCCGGCAGTTTTACCGGGTTATTTGCATCATTCTTCAGGTAATGAGTAAAGAACTTAGCCTCTACGTCCTGCTGATACCAGGGCGAGTGCGCCTGCCCAAAATGTACGTTGCCGATGCTGCTGCCGTCACCGCGGGCCCAGCCACCGTGCACCCATGGCCCCATTACCAGCATGTTGGTTAGTTTTGGGTTGTTCTTTTCGATGTGCTGGTAGATTTTGAGCGGACCGTACAGGTCTTCGGCATCGTACCAGCCGCCAACGGTCATTACGGCAGTGCCTTTCAGGTTTTTGAGGTGTGGCAGAATGTTGCGGTCCTGCCAGAACTTGTCGTAGTTGGGGTGTGCGGCCATCTCGTTCCAGAAAGCCACTTTGTCTTTATAGTATACCTCGTTTGCATTCTTCAGCGAACCCATGCGCATGAAAAACTCATAACCATCCGGAGTGCCGTGGTCGAAACGGGGATTGCGGTTTGGGGTAGGTTCCGGACGGGGCAGACCGAAGCTGGCCAGGAAATTAAAGGCATGCGGAAGAAAGAAAGCGCCGTTGTGATGGAAGTCATCCCAGAACCAGTCTGCAATCGGGGCCTGTGGTGACACGGCCTTGAGCGCCGGGTGATTGCTCATCAGACCAGCAGCCGCGTAAAAGCCGGGATAGGAGATACCCCACTGTCCGACACGTTTGTTGCTGTTCTTGAGGTTCTTCGTGAGCCACTCCACAGTGTCGTAGGTGTCGGTGCTTTCGTCTATGGCCTTCTTGCCTTTCTTATTAGGCACATGCGGGGTCATGTTCACAAAAGTGCCTTCCGACATATAAGCGCCGCGTACATCCTGGTACACAAAGATATACCCGTCGCGCATCATGGTTGTGCTGGGGCCAAGGGAGGTCTTGTAACCTTCTTTGTATGGGCCAGCCGAATAAGGGGTGCGGTTGAGCATGATCGGGTACTTTTTGCTCTGATCTTTTGGGGAGTAAACCACGGTGTAAAGCTTTTTGCCATCGCGCATCGGTACCTGGTACTCCTGCTTGGTGTAGTTTTCCAGGATAAAGAGGGAGTCCTGGTTGACCCGCTGGGCAAGTGCCTCACCCGCATACAGCCACACGGCCAGCAGCAGGAAAAACGCTCTTAAGTAAAGGGTGTTTTGTCGCATTGGAAGAGGTTTATGTTTAATGAAGATTGTTTTTCTGCCTGAATATAGCCATTCCGGCGTATAAGTAATAAAGCGTGCTTTTAGATTTTGACCAGGGCAGGATTATAGGAGAAGCTATTTTATAAAATCACATCAACTTTAAGGAATGAGCATATGGAAAACCGTTTACATCCCACCGATTACGAAGAGGGACGACCACCAAAGCGACCTTACCATGAAAACAGGTTGGTTACGCAACTGAAGAAGCCTGCCGTGTTTATTCCTTTACTACTGACACTTGCTTTTCTGGTCATTCTTCTGTTCATCAACTCCTCTAAAAATACACAGCTCAGCGAAGCCCGGGAACAGGCAGCGCAGGAAAGGGAGGCAATTGTCACGCAAGCCAATCAGCGGGTATCCGAAAATACTACTTATTTCCTACGAACGCTGATGATCCCTTTTTCGTGGTCTGTGAGGTCGGCAATGTTGTCGAGGAATATGGAGCAGGTGGATCAGTAACTGTATGCGTTTGTGCAGGAGCCTAAATTGAATTGGTGCTATTGGCTGACAACAGTGGGAAGATCATCAGCACTACAAACCAGAAGTATAAAGGGGAATTGTTTGCAGATCATTTTCAATCCTCACTACTACAGGCAGAAGCCATTACGTTGGATACGAGTGACTCCACCAGCATTAAAGTAGCTGCGCCCATCATGGGGCTCAACTCAAAATTAGGGACGCTCTATACAGTCTACACGCCGGATAAACCCATCACAGCGGACGGAGAAGAGACTAAGTAGAATCTACTCCCGCACCTGCCGCATCACCACAAATGAAAAAGGAGCCCATAAAGCGGCCCTGTGGCCCATGGCTTTGAGTCCGCCGTTTACCCAGCTGTTGCAGGTCTTGAAGAGGTGGAACTTGCCGTTTGCTTCGTAAAAGTTGTCGCGTGAATGGTAGCCTCCGCCTTCGATCAGCAGAAACTCGCCGTTGGCCCGCTGCTGAAAACTGTCCATGATATACTGCACCAGCGCCTGGTACTGCTCCTGACTTATGATCACGGGCTGCTGGTATCTGTTTTGCCGGAGTGGTTTGGCGATATACTCCACGTGCATGGCCGTGCGGGTGGGCCAGAAGAGGGAGGTGATGGCAGTGGTAAGGGTGAGGTCTTTCCACTCGGGTGTTTCCATGTAAAACTGCCGGTCGCCCAGCCGAAGCCACGTGGGTAAAGGAGCTGTCGGCGCCGGAGAAGTCCTGCACGTACAGCTTATCGCGCCAATCTATGATATCGGTTTTGACGGGAAGCACCAGGTCCGTGTGCACACCATTGTCGGTTACGAAGATCTCTATACCTTCGGTGGTTTGGGCGTAACTGCTGTTGACAGGTATACTGCCAAGCGTAAGTCCGGCCAGTATGTAGAGTACGGTCATCAGGCCAGTCCTGCCAGAAATGCCAGGAAGCCTTTGCCGGTCTTTCGCCAAAACAGATACATAGCTATAGGTACGCACATAAAGAGTTTGATGTCAGGTACAGAAAATAAACCGAAGCCCGCCTGCTAAAATTCCCCCTTGGATAGTCTACTCTTCTCCGGATCATTGTATAGACAGGCTTTGTAGGTATAAAATTGTCAAATTCAGCTTTTTTGCGCAGATTGTACCTTTATTTCCTTTACCATCAACATACCTTCTTTTAAGCAATTGATCATGCAAAACACAATGAAGCGATTGTTCGCTTTTGCCCTCGTGTTGCTGAGTTTGCAGACGGTCCTGGCACAGCAGCAGGCCTTACAGACACCGGCGCAATTCCTGGGCTATACCCTGGGCGAAGAATTTACAACGCATGCCCGCATCACGGACTATGTAAATTACCTGGCACAGCAGGCCCCGAACCGCATTCGGGTGCAGGAATATGGCAAAACCTACGAGGGCAGGCCTCTGCTGCTGGCTTATGTGGCCAGCGACGAAAACCTGCCACGCCTCGAGCAAATCCGGGAGAATAACCTGCGTCAGGCAGGTATAGCCAACGGACAGGTGCAGGGCAAGCAGCCGGCTATACTTTGGATGAGCTACAACATCCACGGCAACGAGTCGGTGAGCAGCGAGGCCGTGTTGCAGGTGCTTTACGACCTGGTAGACCCAAACAATCAGCAGACGAAGCAGTGGCTGGAGAATACCGTAGTGATCCTGGATCCGTGTGTGAATCCGGATGGGCGTGAGCGCTACGTGCAGTGGTACAAGCAGACGCAGAACCGGGGAGGCAATGCGTCGCCGTATGCCTGGGAGCATTATGAGCCCTGGCCGGGCGGCAGACCCAATCACTACTATTTTGACCTGAACCGCGACTGGGCCTGGCAGACACAGATTGAGTCGAAGCAGCGTATGGCGCAGTATAACCAGTGGCTGCCGCAGGTACACGCCGACTTCCACGAGATGGGACCGGATCAGCCGTACTATTTCTCGCCAGCCGCCAAGCCTTTGCACGAGAGCATCACGCCATGGCAGCGCGATTTTCAGTATACCATCGGCGACTACAACCGCCAGTATTTCGACCAGAATAACTGGCTCTACTTCACCCGCGAAAACTTCGACCTTTTCTACCCAAGCTACGGCGATACCTGGCCTACCTTTAACGGCGCTATCGGGATGACCTACGAGCAGGGCGGCTCCGGTCGTGCCGGTCTGGCCTACAAGAAACAGGACGGCGACACGCTCACCCTGACGGATCGTATCGCCCATCACCACATCGCCAGTATGGCTACGCTTCAAGCGACCGCCGAGAAAGCAGACCAGCTCACGCAGGAGTTCCGCAAGTACTATGACAATAACCTGAAGAAGCCGGGCGGTGACTACAAGACCTTCGTGTTCCGGGCCGACGACCGCAGCGCCGGCAACCTGAAGGCGCTAACAAACTATCTGGACCAGCAGCAGATCCGGTATGGTTATGCGGGCAAGAGCAGCTCGTCCAGAGGTTTTAATTACGCCACTGGCAAAGAGGAAAGTGTGCGAGTGAATCAGAATGACCTGGTGGTGAGCATGTACCAGCCGAAATCTACGCTGGTGAAAGTGCTGTTCGAACCGAACTCTAATCTCGAGGATTCGCTGACCTATGATATCACTTCCTGGGCCATGCCTTATGCCTTTGGTTTGCAGGCGTATGCTTTGAAGAGCCGTCTGGAGCCAGGCAACCAAAAGCCAGCCACAGTAGCCAATGCTATTTCGGTCGAGCGGCCATTCGCCTACCTGGCCCGCTGGAACAGTCTGCAGGACGTGAAGTTCCTGACCGAGCTGATGGCACAGAAGGTAAAGGTACGTATGTCAGAGAAGCCTTTCGAGATGGATAACCGCCAATATGATGCGGGTACCCTGATCATCACCCGCACCGGCAACGAAGGGATGGGCGACAAACTGGACGCTGTGGTGCGTGCTACAGCCGAGAAACATGGCATCACCCTACAAGCTTCCACGACAGGCTTTGTGAGCAGTGGTGCCGACTTCGGATCGGGTAGCGTGCGCTTCCTGAAGATGCCAAAGGTAGCACTTATGTCAGGTGAGGGGGTGTCACCTTACGCTTTTGGTGAGATCTGGCACTACTTCGAGCAGCAGATCGGCTACCCGGTGACGGTGCTTGGCACCAGTTATTTCGGAAATGTGCCGCTGCACGAGTTTGATGTACTGATTTTGCCTGCCGGATCTTACGGCCGTGTGCTGAACGAGCAGGCGCTGGAGCAGGTGAAAAACTGGGTGCGCGGCGGCGGCAAGCTGATTGCCCTGGAGAGTGCCGCTGGTTTCCTGGCCGGTAAGAAGGACTTCAATCTGCAGAAGAAAAACGGTGGCGAAGCTGCTGAGAAAGAGAAAGCCAAGGAAACGAAAGAAGACCCATACCGTCTGCTGCGTGCCTACGGCGACCGTGAACGCGATGCCATTTCAGAAGATGTGCAGGGCAGCGTGTTCCGTGTGAACCTCGACAAAACCCATCCACTGGCTTTCGGCTACGGCGATACCTACTATGCCCTGGTTCGCACTTCCGACACCTTCAGCTTCATGAAAGACGGCTGGAACGTAGGGGTGCTCAAGAAGGACAACTATGCTACCGGTTTCGTAGGTGCCAAAGCGAAAGAGCGCCTGAAAGATGCCCTGATCTTGGGTACGCAGCCGATGGGCAGAGGGCAGGTAGTATACCTGGCTGACAACCCGCTGTTCCGTGGTTTCTGGCACAACGGCAAGTTGCTCTTCGGCAATGCCGTGTTCCTGGTGGGGCAGTAATCATTGCGCTGACTTACCAATTAGTAATAAAGGAGTTATACTTTTACAAAAGCAGCGGCCTGACTTCAGTGAGTCAGGCCGCTGCTTTTTATTTGCAACGCATATTAGGATACGCGTATAATTTGTACCTTCACGTATACCTATAATCCTATTACCAAAACCCAAAACTATGGATAAGATGATCAGTGCGCCTAATCCAGCTGAATACGACGAGTTCTTCAATAGCTATATTGCAATGCCAATACTGATGACCTGCTGTCTGCTCTGGCCGCTAGCGAAGAGTACATTGTCAACTTCATGCTTTCGCTTAAAGAGCAGCAGTTAAACCACCGCTACCAGCCCGGCAAGTGGTCGATCAAGGAGATGCTGGTGCACATGGCTGATACCGAACGCATATTTGCTTACCGTGCCCTCTGCTTCGCCCGCAATGATAAGACGGAGCTGCCCGGATTTGACGAAAATGCCTATGCAGAAAATAGTAAGGCAGATACAAGACAAATAACGTCCATTTTGGCTGAGTATGCCGCTGTCCGCCAGGCCACTATCGAACTGTTCAAAGGATTCGATGACGAGATGCTGAACCACACAGGTATAGCCAGTGGCCGTAGCGTATCAGTCAGAGCGCTGGGTTTTGCAATTCTGGGGCACGAGATCCATCATCTCAACATCATCAAGCAGCGTTACCTGGTCTAACCCAAACTATTGAAGAGCAGGCAGGTATAGCTTCATTCTTTTTGCCCAATCCTATTGCGTAGATCTGCTGCTTCTGCAGGTTTATCGCTATATTTATAACCATGACTTTAAGCAGAAGAAACATAGGTTTGCTGCTGGCGCCTCTGCTGGCTGTTATCATGTGGTGGCTGACCGGTGGACTGGAGCCCCAGGCCCGGAAGGTGGCGACCATCATGGTGTTCTGCCTGGCTTTCTGGATGACTGAGGTGATTCCGCTCTCAATGACTGCCTTCCTGGGAGTGGTTATGGCCATCCTGACAGGTATAGCCGATATCAATACGGCTTTCCAAAACCTCGGGCACCCTATCATCCTGCTCTTTATCGGTAGCTTTCTGCTGGCCCGCTCCATGACCCGCCACGGCCTCGACAAACGGATTGCCCTCTTTATTCTGTCCCGAAAAGTTTTCCAGAAAAGCCTGTTCAGCATGTTTCTGGGCTTCTCGCTGGTGTCGTACGTGCTGTCGATGTGGGTGAGCAACTCCGTGACGGTGGCCATGCTGCTGCCGCTCATGATTGGGGTGTTACAACTCATTCAGGAGCCTGAGTCACGTAAGAGCCCTGCGCCTTTCTTTCTGTTAGGTATTGCCTACAGCGCCTCTATCGGGGGCGTCAGCACGATCATCGGTTCGCCTCCCAACCTGATTGGGGTGAACTACCTGGCCAAAGAAGGCATCAGCATTGATTTTCTGCAGTGGATGATGATGGCGTTGCCCATCTCGCTGAGTATGTATGCCTTTATGCTGCTGTACGTACGCTGGTTCCTCAAGAAGTTCAGGTTCAGTGCGGAAGGTATAAGAGCTTACGTGGAAGAACACACGCATACCCAACCTCCCATTTCGAAAGGCGAGCAGATCACAATGGGTGTGTTTACACTGGCGGTGGTGTTGTGGTTGAGTCCGGGCGTGTTTAATCTGCTAGGCATGGAGGCGGCCTATACCTTCATGAGCACCTATTTTGCTGAGAGCACGGTGGCGGTACTGGCTGCGCTGCTGCTGTTCCTGATCCCGCCGGGGCAGGAGAATGGGGGAGAGGGTACGCTGACAGCGGGTGACCTGGTGAAGATAGACTGGGACACGATCCTGCTGTTTGGGGGGGGGATGGCACTAGGGCAACTGGTAGTTACTTCAGGACTCGCCGATGTGATCGGAGCAGGTATAACCTCTTTTATTGATCCGGGGCAGCTGATCATACTTGTGTTTGTGTTGGTGGGCGGCGTGCTCATGCTGACCGAAGTGAGTTCCAATACAGCGATTGCCATCACCTTTGTCCCAATCATTATCGGTATACTGAACCAGTTGCAGCTGCCGGAGCTATACCCTGTACTGGGCGTAGTAGTGGCCTGCTCCATGGCCTTTATGCTACCTGTAGCAACACCTCCCAATGCCATTGTGTACGGAAGTAAGCAAGTACCTATCAGCACAATGGTGAAAACAGGCCTGGTTCTCAATCTGGTAGGCACGGTCGTCATTACAGCCTGGGTTGTTTTCTATTTATCTCTCTGATTTTATACCTTGTAATTCACCCAATAATAAGCTTATGCCTAATCAACGAATATTCAGAATTTTGCTTGCCATCGCCTGCTTTGTGTTTGCAGGTGTAAAAGGCTGGCAGATCATACAGGGAGAGTACGAATGGATGGACATCTTTTTCCTGATCGCTTTTCTGGGCTTTGGGATCATGTATGTGCTGCTGCTGAACAAGAACAAACCGCAGCAATAGGGGGGTAAAAAAGAGAAAAACCTGAAAGTTAAAAAATGTCTTGGTAGGCATTCCCAACTTTCAGGCTTTCAACTTTTAGCCAAAGGTACTCTTTATACGCCCCTGATTTTAGCAGGGTTACAGATGCTTTCAAAAAAGTAAAATATTTTTTTGAGTAGTTCGTTAGATCATTATTTTGTGATTCCGGGACATCTCAGTGTACAATTTTGTCGAGAATCGCTGTCTTCAGATGTAGGTTTATAGGGTATGACTTCGTAGCTGCTGTTGTTCATAAAGCCAGCTGGTTGTACATTTTCATGTTCTCTTCTTTGTCGAGGCCCCAACCTCCAAGGAGGACTTTAAGCTTCTGCAGTTTGGTTTGCTAACTTACTCTACACACCCCTGCCCCCTTCAAAGGGGGAATTAGCCACTGCCAATCAGCAGGTACAAGAACTGTAGGCTCTGTTGCAACTGTCACATACCACTGGTAGGTATTGTAAGACTAACTTGCACGGCAGTTATAGAACAGATAGCCTAGCCAGGTGCGCCCTTTGACACTCCACTGTTCGAGCGTTCAGCGAGTTTGGAGGGTCTTGACCTTTTTGCTTACTTTTTGTGTCAAGACAAAAAGTAAGGCCCGCCCGGCCAGGGCAAGCTATGAAACAACTCGGGTTGCTATACCTGCAAAAGTAGATAATATTAGATTAAGCCGGATCCACATCCGCAACCACCCTCACCCCCTTAAAATCAGGCAAGAGATACAGCTGCTGTATCACCTTGGCAATCGCCTGTTTGGCAGCTCTTAGGTTAACATTCTCCCGCGGCAGCTTCACATGGATCTCATTCAGGAAAAGATTCCGGATCTTAAAGATATACGGCACTTCAGGCCCCAGCACCAGCTGCGCACCCAACTGATCGGTCAGGTCCTTAGCTAGCACAATAGCAGCATTTTCGGAGATCTTCTCATCAGCATGCTTTACCGTGATGCGGATCATGCGGGTAAAAGGAGGATAACCAAATCGCATGCGCTCCTCTATTTCGTGCTCGTACAGTGAAGTATAGTCGTTGCTGTGCACCTTGCGGAAGATCGGTTGTAGCGGGTCGCGGGTCTGGATCAGCACCGTACCCGGCTTGCCTTTGCGGCCGGCACGACCGCTCACCTGCACAAAAAGCTGATAGGCCCGCTCATGCGCCCGGAAATCAGGGAAGTGGATGATGCTGTCGGCGTTGAGTATACCTACCAGACTCACGTTCTCAAAGTCCAGGCCTTTGGTCACCATTTGGGTACCGATCAGCACATTGGTTTTGCCGCTCTCGAAGTCGGCGATGATCTGCTGGTAGCTGTTTTTCTTCTTGGTCGTGTCCAGGTCCATGCGCTGTACCTCGGCGTTTGGCAGCATCAGCTTCAGGTCATCTTCCACCTTCTCGGTACCGAAGCCCATGCTTTTGAGCGTGGTAGCGCCGCAAGCCGGACAGTCGTGCGGCATGCGCTCGTGGTAGCCGCAGTAGTGGCAGCGCAGTTCGTTGTTATACTTGTGGTAGGAGAGACTCACAGCACAGTTCCGGCACTTGGGAATCCAGGAGCACTCGTCGCAGCTGATAAAAGGGGCATAGCCACGGCGGTTCTGGAACAGGATCACCTGCTCGTGTCGCGCCAATCGTTCCTCAATGGCGATGACCAATTTACCCGAGAAGTGATTGTGCATGTTCTTGCGGTGCTGCTCCTCCCGCACGTTGATCAGCTCAATAGCAGGCAGCTGCGCCTCCCCGAAACGTTTGCTCATCGTCACCAATCCCCAGCGGTTGGTCTTGCAGTTATAATAGGTCTCGATGGAAGGCGTAGCCGAGCCAAGCAGCGTCTTTGCCCCCTGCAGGTGCGCCATCATCAGGGCCGTTTCGCGAGCGTTATACCTTGGGGCCGGGTCATACTGCTTATAACTAGGCTCGTGCTCCTCGTCGACAATGATAAGCGACAGGTTATGGAAAGGCAGGAACACCGCCGAGCGTACGCCCACCACCATCTGGAATCGGCCGGAAAGCACGCCCTGCCATACCTCAGCCCGCTCATTGTCAGAGAATTTGGAATGGTAAATTCCCAGCTTATCGCCAAACACCTTCATCAGACGCGTTACAATCTGGGCGGTGAGCGCAATTTCTGGTAGCAGGTATAGCACCTGTCCGCCTGCCTCCAGCGCATGTTTGATCAGGTCGATGTATACCTCAGTTTTACCACTGCCCGTTACGCCGTGCAGCAGCACCGTGTCTTTCTCTTTAAAAAGGCCCAGTATCTCGTCTTTAGCCTGCTCCTGGTGCTCTGATAGCTTCATGGGCTGCAACGGCACCGTATTATCCACAGGGAAGCGGGATATGATCTGGTCAAACTGCTCCAGCACGCCTTTTTTGATCAGCGAGTCGATGGATGACTTGGAAAGGTGCGGGTTGTTTGCCAACGCACTTTTCTCTATACCTGCCGCATTGAGGTGGATGTTCTGATGCACCGGCACCTTCTGCAGGTAGTTGAGCAGGATGTCGAGCTGCTTAGGTTTGGTTGCCAGCTGGTTAAACAACTCCTCCAGCATTCCTTCTTCCTGTACAAAATGCTCTGTCAGACGGATCTTCTTCACCACTTTGGGGGAAAAGCGGTCGCTCACCTGCTCAAATATGATGATCGCCTCTTTCTGGATCAGCGATTTGATGTACTTGTGGTAGCTCTTCACCTGTAGCAGGTTGCCTATTTCGGTAAAGGTAAGCGCCGGGTTTTGCTGCAGGGCGTAAATGATCTTAACCTCCTGCGAGGCCAGAGGTATGTCGTCTTCTTCAGGGTTAAAGTGCGGGTGCAGCTGTATGCGCGACTCGCTGCTGAGCTTGAGTGCCGAGGGTAGGGCCGCATTGATCACCTCACCGATGGTGCACATGTAGTAGTCCGCGATCCAGCGGAAGAGCTTAAGCTGCGGAGCTGTCACGATCGGTTTGTCGTCCAGTACATCCAGAATATACTTTGCCTGATAGTCGGCAGGGGCATTTTCATGGATGTCGGCGACGATGCAGCTGAGTACCCGTTTGGCTCCGAACTGCACAATCACCCGGGCACCCACCAGCACCTCGTCGTTCATTTCGAAGGGAATGCGGTAGGTATAGAGCTTGGGCAGCGGCAATGGCAGAATCACGTCAGCAAAAAGGGTGACGCGGTCCACGGCCGGCTCCGGCGGGTAATTGAAATTGAGTAACTCAGACAAGGGCGCAGGTATAGGTTGTACATGCAAATGTCGCAAAAAAGCATGTAAATCCCGAGGCTTTGTAGGAGAGAGGTTATGCCTCATTATGGCTATACCTGAATAGCTTGCGTATTCAGGACTTCAATGCTATCTGTTCAAGATTTAACGAATTTTGTTGTCATTTCGACCAGAGAGAGAAATCTGGGATAACATTATTCATCATTCAGATTTCTCCCTCTGGTCGAAATGACATGATAATGCTTGAGTTAACCCTGATGTCAATAGTCCTCTACTTACAGCGACGGAAACTTGGGCTCCTGCCCTGAACTCTTCTGTAACTGCTCCAGAGCCTCTGCCGCCGTGTGTACCGGCAGCTGACAGGTTTTGTTATAGCACACATACACTGTCGTTTTTCCATTGATAGCGCTGCGATCCTTCAGTAGGGGTAGCTCACTCTGGCTTTCAGTACCGGCCAGCAGCATGTTCGGGATGTAGAACGAACTGAGTTCAGAGCGCATCTCCGGAGCCAGATGTCCTACGATGGCCACTTCGGCGGTTGGTTGCAGTTTGTGGAAGCAGAGGCTGGCCCAATTGCCATGTGGCCGGGTTCTTTTACAACCAGCTCTTTTACCTGCGATAGCATGGTGTCGGAGAGTTGCTGGTAGCGCTCCTCGTCAAAATACAACCCCAGCAGGTATAGGTTGGTGGCCATCACGGAGTTGGAGGAAGGAATCACATTGTCGAGCAGTTCTTTTTTGCGGGCCACCAGTTTCTCTGCGTTCTGGTCGGTGAAAAAGAACAGCTGCTCCTGCTCATCGAAGAAGTTGGCTAAGGTATAGTCCGTCAGCTGCCTGGCCTCCTGCAGGTATTTCTCGTCAAAGGTGATTTCGTATACCCGGATCAGTGCCCGGATCAGCAAAGCGTAGTCTTCCAGGAAAGCGTCAATAGAAGCCGTTCCTTTCTTATAGTTGCGGTATAGCTTGTCGCCCTGCTTCAGGTGCTGCAGTAAGAAATCAGCATTACGGACAGCCAGATGCAGAAAGTGCTTGTTTCCGAAGGTATAGTAAGCATCAGCCAGGCCCTTGAGCATGATGGCGTTCCAGGAGCAGAGGATCTTGTCGTCCAAACCCGGCCGGATGCGCTGTGATCTTACTTCCATCAGCTTCTCTTTCCAGGTCTTGACCATTTCCTCCAGCACCTCCAGCTCCAGTTCGTTTTCCTTAGCAAAGTGCTCATCACTGATGCGGCGGTGCAGGATATTCTGCCCATGCTCAAAATTGCCGGTAGTAGTCACATGGTAGTATTTCGCCAGGATGGGCTCCTCTTCTTTGAACAGGTCCTGCAGCTCTTTGCGCGTAAACACATAAAATTTACCCTCCACACCTTCGCTATCAGCATCGAGCGATGAATAAAAGCCGCCTTCTTCGCTCATCAGTTCACGTTCTGCAAAGGCAATCGTTTCATACACAACATCTTTGTAGAGCGGTTCCTTGGTCAGCTGATAAGCTTCTGAATAAAGACTGATCAGTTGGCCGTTGTCGTACAGCATTTTCTCGAAGTGCGGTATCAGCCATTTCTCGTCAACCGAGTAACGGGCAAATCCCCCACCGATCTGGTCATAAATACCGCCGTAGGCCATTTCATGCAATGTGAGATTCAGGTGCTTCAGTGCTGCATCGTCTTGGGTGTGATAGTAGTAGCGGAGCAGAAACAGGTAATTGGCCGGCGTCGGAAACTTCGGTGCTTTGCTAGTCCCCCGTACTTTTTGTCGAACTGCCTGGCTAGGTTGCGATACATTTCCTCAAACTCCTCCTCACTTGGTGCTGACTGGCTTTGGGATAAGCCAAACCTTTGCAATTCACTCAGGTTGAGGTGCTGCACAAACTGCTCAGCCGATTTGTCGAGCTCCTGTCGGTTTTTCTTGTAGGCCTCAGAGATATTGAGCAACAGGTTTACCCATTGCTGCGGCGTAAAATAGGTGCCGCCATAAAACGGCTTGGCTTCTGAGTTCAGGAAGACATTAAGTGGCCAGCCTCCCTGCAATCCCATCGCTTGTAAGGCATCCATGTGCACTGCATCCACATCAGGGCGTTCTTCCCGGTCTACTTTGATGCATATGAAGTGCTTGTTCATCACTTCGGCAATTTTTTCGTCTTCGAAGGACTGATGCTCCATCACATGGCACCAGTGGCAGGCGGCGTAGCCGATGCTTACCAGGATGGGTTTATCTTCCTGCTTGGCTTTCAGGAGTGCTTCTTCGCCCCATGGATACCAATCCACCGGGTTATAGGCATGCTGTAGCAGGTAAGGGCTACTCTCGTTAATCAGTCTGTTCGGATTTCTGTCTTTGGCCATCGTCATTTCTTTTGCAGGCTGTTAGCACTCTATACCTACGGTCAGGGCTTGCAAAAGTATGCTTGGGGCATCTGGATTATCTCTGGAGAAGGGCAGGAGTGAGGGTATAGTGATCCTGTTGGACTACTGCTGATTTGTGAGCTGCTGTATAAGGCTTTGTTCTTCTTCTGCCGTATCAATGCCATACCTGCTATTGAGCTGTCTAAGCTGGGCAATGGTGTTTTTCAGGAATTTCTGGTGCGCCTCGGAGGCTGGGTGAAATGGCCGGTGGGACAGGGCCCGTCTAATCTTTTCCCATTCCTGCAGAAAATCTCTGAACTCCTGATTCAGGTATGCCAGCGCAAATTTTTCCCAGATGTAATCTTCCGCTACCTCAGTCGGGTGCACCATGTCGCGCCCATAGAAGCGGTAGTCGCGCAGGTCGTCAAGCATGATCTCGTAGGCGGGAAAGTACCGCACCTGCTTCTGATTTGCTGTCAACTGGTGACAAAGCACCCGCAAAATGGATTTGCTCACGCTGTTAATTTCGATTGTTTCCTTGATATGCCGCACCGGGCTCACCGTCAGCAGTACCTGCAGACTTGGGTTGAACTGTTGCAGCTGCTCAAGCGTGCTCTCCATGTCCTGCTGCAGTGTATCGAGTGGCAGTAACTCCCTGTTAAAATTGCGCGCCGGTATTTTGTGGCAGTTAGCCACCACCTCACCTGAACTCAGTAGCCGATAACCTACGGACGTACCCAGCGTGATGATCAGGAGCTTAGCCTGCTGCAGTGCCGTGCGGGTAGTGTCCAGGAGGCCTGTGATGGTAGTAATTAGCTCGTCGCGGCTAGAGGAAGAGAGGGAGGAGTGCAGGTCGTAGGCATACCAGATACCGTTGTGCTGCACCAGGTTCTTATCAAAATCACGTTGCTGGCTTATAGCACCACGGAGCAGCTTGCTAACTGAAAGCGAATTAAAGATAGTCCCAAACGGATTAACTACTACCTGCGCCTTGCTATCATGCAGCCGCCTGCCTATTACCTCAGCAAAGCAGGAACCAATAGTCATGATACCATCCTGTAATGAAAGATCAAGGCCGCTGGCGGGTACATGTACTTCGGTCCGGAACATAGGTATAGGTATAGGTATAGGTATAGGTATAGGTATAGGTATAGGTATAGGTATAGGTATAGGTATAGGTATAGGTA
>NZ_AKIS01000024.1:0-11825 GCF_000277005.1 Pontibacter sp. BAB1700
GTGAAGATCGGGATGAAAATACTTTCCATCAGTTCTTCGGGTATACCTGTTCCATTGTCCCGTACCTGGATGTATACCTTGCCGTTTTCCAACTCACCGGCAGTTAGCCATACCTGTGGTTCCGGAACCTCTTTTACAGCACGTGCCGCATTCAGGATGAGGTTGATCAGCACCTGCTCCAGCAGGTTTACGTCGCCGTTCAGGGTCAGGTCCGGCGACGACACCTGGCAGCTGAGGGCTATACCTTGTTCCTCCAGTCGGGGACGCATAAGGGCATTGATGCTGTTGAGCAATTCCTTCACATAAACAGTGGTCAGCAGGATCTGCTGCGACTTGTTGAGGTTACGGTAGAAATGCGCAAAGCGCAGCAGGCCCTCGCTTCGCTTCCTGATGATGGCGATGCCCTCCTCGGTGTCCTGCAGCAGCTCGTGGTTCGGCAAGAGCTGTCCCTGTGCTTCCTGCTCCTCACGCTCCGCCTGCAGGTGCTTGCCCAGCGAGTCGGCCAGGGAGGCGATGGGTGCCACGGAGTTCATGATCTCGTGGGTCATTACACGCAGCAGTTTTTGCCAGGCTTCCGTTTCAGTTTCATCTACGGCAGAACTCACGTTCTTGATGGCAACCAACGTGAGGTGATGGTTTTGCATGCTGAAAGCGGTAGCGGAGAGGAGCAGCTGGGTGGTGCCCTGGGGTAGCTTTTGCTTCAGCAGTTTGTTCTCTCCGGGCTGCAGCTCCAGGATTGCCTCCAGCAGCTGTGGGTAGCGACGCTCCAGGTTGTCGAGACTTTTGAGATGCGGTATACCTAGTATCTTCTTAAAAGCATCGTTCACCCATTCTACCTGCCCCTCCTCGTCATAGGCCATGATGCCGGTGTCAATTAGCTGCAGGATGGTCTGCATGTAGTGGAACTGCGCCTCCTTCTCGATCTGCAGCTGCTTAAAGGTATGGCTGATCTGGTTGAAAGCCTGGTGGAGTGGCCGTAGTGAGTGATTGGATGGGTTTTCGTTGAACTGCTGCGTAAAGTCCCGCTGCCTGACTGCCTGCAGGAACTTAGCCATCTCGTAATTGCTTCGGGTGACGTAGTTGGCCAACTCCCATACCTGCGCCAGCATGACCAGGATGCCAGACCCAACCTGCAGCCAGGTGAATTTCACCAGGTATAGCGAAGTCAACAGCATCATGCCCAGCAGCAGGATGAACCGGATCAGCAGGCCAAACTCGAGGCGCTTAAATTTCATGCTTGTTCAGGCGGCGGTACAGGGCGGTACGGGTAAGCCCCAGTTCTTTGGCTGATTTGGAAATGTTGCCTTTGTTCTTCTCAATCACACGGCGGATCGTCTCCCGTTCAATCTCGCTGAGCGGCATCTGCTGGTCAAACACCAGTGCACCGGCAGGTGTAGTCTGAGGTGCATCAAACTCCATGGCCGAGAAGCTGAAGTCCTGTGGCTGTAGCACATTGCCTTCAGCCATGATGATGGCCCGCTCCACAGCATGCTGTAGCTCACGGATGTTACCCGGCCAGGCGTGCTGTCGCAGCTTCTTGAGCGTAGCAGGGTCGAACGCAGGTATAGCCTTATGATTTTTAGGGGCGTAGTAAGCGGCAAAGTGCTGTGCCAGTAACTCCACGTCGGCACCGCGTTCGCGCAAAGGAGGCAGCAAAATCTCCACCGTGTTGATACGGTAGATCAAATCTTTGCGGAACTGGTTCTGGGCTGCCAACTGGTAGATGGGCGCATTGGTCGCCGTGATCAGTCGGATATCAACAGGTATAGGCTGATTAGAACCCAGCGGTGTTACCTGTCGGTTTTGCAGCACGGTGAGCAGCTTAGCCTGCATGGGCAGTGAAATGTTACCGATCTCATCCAGAAACAGCGTGCCACCATTGGCAGCCTCAAAGCGACCGATGCGGTCTTCCTTGGCATCCGTAAAAGCCCCTTTTTTATAGCCGAACAACTCACTCTCGAACAGTGAATCGGTTAGAGCACCGACATCTACACTTACAAATGGCTTGTCGGCCCGGAAAGACTTCTGGTGCAATGCTCGAGCCACCAGCTCTTTGCCAGTGCCGTTTTCACCCAGTATCAATACATTGGCTTCTGTAGGCGCTATCTTGTCGATCTTATACAGCACCTCCCGTATGGCGTCAGACTCACCAAGTATAGGTATAGCATTGTCAGTTTTGAGCTTCGCAGCCTGGCCTTTCTGTTTCAGCTGCTTGGACTCCAGGGCATGGTGCAGGGTCTCGAGCAGCTTGTCGTTGTGCCAGGGCTTCACTATAAAATCGTAAGCGCCTTCTTTGAGTGAGCGCACGGCCAGTTCTACATCACCATAAGCTGTGATCAGGATCACGGTGGCGTTAGGGTCTTTCTCACGTATTCGGCTGAGCCAGTAGATGCCTTCGTTGCCGGTGTGCAGCGCGCTCTTGAAGTTCATGTCCAGGAAGATGACATCGAAACGCTCCTTGTCCAGCAGCTTCATCAGGTTCTCCGGGTTTTTCTCCGTTACGACCTCCTTTACCTCCGCTTTCAGCAACATTTTTATGGCGAAGAGCACATCTGTCTCATCGTCGACTACCAATACCCGTCCGTTTTTAACTGCAGCCATATGCAAAAGTTAAATTTTAATTCGAAGATAATTAGTATTTCGCAATTTTACCTTAGGTAAAGTCAGTTTTTTGCGCCCTGCACCATATGTTGCGAAAGCGCACAGGTGTATCGTCAGTATGTGTATCGGAAGCGGACACATTGATAGGATGGTCTTTTAGTAAGTGTCTTTAAATCAGTGGTTTTTGATTGTGGCATTTTTATTTCTTGCCCTTTTGCATACTAACTGCTCACTCCTATGCTGATTGGTATCCTGAGAAAAGAGTTTGATGATTTGATGACGAATAGTATGCTGACGAACTACCTTAAAATGGCTTACCGCAACCTGCTGCGGCACAAAGGTTTCTCCCTGATCAACGTCTCTGGACTTGCCCTGGGTATGACCTGTAGCATCCTGATCCTGCTGTGGGTGAAGGATGAGTTAAGTTTTGACCGTTTTCATGCCAATGTGGATCAGTTATACCGGGTGATGGGAAGGCAGCATTACCCTGGCTCCGATGACCTGACGACTGAGTCCGGACCGGGCAGGTTGGGGCCGGCCATGCAGCAGGGACTACCGGAGGTGCAGCATGCCATTCGCGTGACCTGGGATCAGGAAAACCTCTTCAGCTATGAAGAGAAGGCAATAAAGGGAAAAGGCTACTATGCAGACTCCACCTTCTTTCAGGTATTCTCTTTCCCGCTGCTGCACGGTGACGCAGCACAAGTACTCATGCAACCCAAGTCAGTAGTCATCAGCGATAGCCTGGCCCGAAAATTATTCGGAACTACCGAGGTGGTAGGCAACATGGTGAAGCTGAATGATATCGAAAGCTATACCGTATCGGGCGTGATGCACACAGTGCCGAAAAACTCTTCCCTTCAGTTTGACTATATCATGCCTTTTGTGGATTACGAAGCGCAACATAGTTGGATCAATGAATGGGGCA
Organism: Pontibacter sp. BAB1700; assembly: GCF_000277005.1. Classification (NCBI taxonomy): domain Bacteria; kingdom Pseudomonadati; phylum Bacteroidota; class Cytophagia; order Cytophagales; family Hymenobacteraceae; genus Pontibacter; species Pontibacter sp. BAB1700. The sequence continues at coordinate 3,530 of NZ_AKIS01000024.1, forward strand.
ACTACTCCATACGGACCTATGTGCAGCTACAGCCGGGGGTAGATGTCGAAGCTTTCAACGACAAGATCAAGCTCTTCCTGAAACAGGGCGATAAAGGCACCCGTGATACAGACTTGTTTGTGCAGCCTTTAAAAGATATTCGTCTGTACTCCGACTTCCGGAAAGGGAAAACAGAGAGCGGGGTGATCATGTATGTCAGGCTCTTCTCGGTAGTGGCTGTTTTCCTGCTGTTGATTGCCTGCATCAATTTTATGAACCTGGCAACAGCACGATCCGCCAAGCGGGCTAAAGAGGTAGGCGTTCGTAAAGCCATCGGCGCCAGCAAAGGCTCACTGGTGCGGCAGTTTATGATAGAATCTGTGCTGATCGCATTTCTGGCGCTATTTATTGCCGCCAACCTGACAGGCATGCTGGTTCCGGCTTTTAATGAGCTCACAGGAAAGGCTGTAGTTTTTGATCTGACCGACCCAGAACTTATCCTGCTGCTCGTAGGAGTTGCTTTGTTCACCGGCATTGTGTCGGGCAGCTATCCGGCCTTCTTCCTGTCCTCCTTCGATCCGGTGGTGGTGCTCAAAGGCACGGTGAAGCTCAACGATCGTGTTACCCTCTTCCGCAAAGGACTGGTGGTGTTCCAGTTCATGCTGTCGGCATTGCTGATCGTGTGTACGCTGGTTGTATACCTGCAACTGCATTTCATTCGCACCAAAGACATCGGTCTGCAGCGTGAAAACGTGGTGCTCATACCTATAGAAGGACAAATACGAGACCGCCTCGAAGTTATAAAACAAGACATGCTGAAAATAAATGGTGTTTCGGCAGTAGCGGCATCAGACCAGAACCCACTGTGGATGGGGTCTAACACAGGCGATGTGGAGTGGAAGGGGAAGGAGTCCGGAGCAGATGTGCTGATAGACTTCATGCACGTAGACTACGGATTAATTGAGGCCATGGGTATGAGGTTGAAAGAAGGAAGGACCTTCTCAAAAGACTTTGGCGCAGACACTGCTAACTATGTCATAAACGAAGAGGCAGTACGGCTGATGCAGATGAGTGAGCCAGTGGGCCAGTGGCTTAAGTTGTGGGGCGTTGAAGGACGCATTATTGGCGTGATCGAGAATTTCCAATCCAGGAGAATGCAGGTTGGTGCTGCTCCTCTTATCATCAAGCTTGATCCGGATAACGTTAGCTACCTGTATGCCAGAGTAGAGCCCGGAAACACATCAAGTGCGCTTGCCGACATTGAAGGAGTGTTGCAAAAGTATAATCCGGCTTTCCCTTTTGAGTATCACTTCCTGGATGATGTTTTTGAACGCATATACAAGAGTGAGGTCATCATCGCAAAGCTGACCAATTATTTTGCAGGTATAGCCATCGTGATTTCCTGCCTCGGTCTGTTTGGGCTGGCGTTGTTTACAGCGGAGCAGCGCAAGAAGGAGATCGGTGTGCGCAAGGTACTGGGTGCGTCAGTGTCGGGTATCGTATTCATGCTCAGCAAAGACTTCCTGAAGCTGGTGCTCATTGCCAATGTCATTGCGCTGCCTTTGAGCTGGTACATGATGAACTCCTGGCTCAGCGATTATGCCCACCGCACTGAGCTTAGCTGGTGGATCTTTGCATCAGCCTTTGCTGCCACCATCATCATCGCCATGTTTACACTCAGTTTTCACGCCATCAAAACAGCCATGGCCGACCCGATCGGTTCGCTGCGGACGGAGTAAGTCATTCATGTAAAATCAAGCCAAAAGTATAAAATAACCCTATGAAAAAGTTTCTATTATTGCTGATGTTGCTGACAGGCTTTGTCACGAAAGCCCAGATTCCTAACACGCTGTCTGCTACTGATAAGGTATACGGGCTGTCGAAGTTCTGGCAGGAAGCAAATTATAATTTCGTATACCTAGATAAGGTGGACCGGACCAAGTGGGACAATGCCTACCGTGAGGCGATCAACATCGTGCAGCACACCAAAAACGATTACGAGTACTACCGCGAGCTGCAGAAGTTCTGTGCCCTGCTCAACGACGGTCACACCAACATCTATTTCCCGAAAAGCATCGATACCCTGCTGTACAACGACATGTTTGGCAAGTACAGGATTTTCCTGAGCAACATCGATAACAAAGCCATTGTCACAAGGACCAACCTTAGCATAAAAGATGAGGTGCCGGTGGGCAGTGAGATAATTGAGGTGAACGGACAGCCGACAGCGGACTATCTGAAGCAGTACGTGTTGCCTTATATTTCCTCTTCTACGGATTATGTGCTGATGGATTGGGCCGTTAGTAATATGCTGAAAGGTCTGAAAGGGGAAAAGTATGACATCACCTACAGAACCCCAAAAGGTAAGGTGAAGGCATTGACACTGACGCATGACAAAACTGCCGAAAAGGAAGTATTCCCTTCCGTTGAAAAGCGAGAGCTGCTGACCTTGAAGTGGTACCCCGACCAGACTGCTTACCTGGCCCTGAATGGCTTTCATGATCCGAAGATAAATGAGCTGTTCCTGGAGAAGCTTCCGGAGCTGCGCAAAGCGAAAGCCCTGATAGTAGACCTGCGCTCCAACGGCGGCGGTTCTACCACCATAGGCCGTGAAATACTTGATTACCTAAGCCCCGATACGCTGCTGTATGGCTCTAAAAACTCCACACGGCAGCACCTGGCTAGTTTTAAAGCTTGGGGCGTATTTACATCACCAAAAGATACCGTCAATAATGCTTGGGCCGCTAAATCGTTGAACGCTTTCCAGGACAGGCTGATGCATGAGTTTGACTACAGTCCGGCCCAGAATAAAGTAAAACAGAACGATAAGGTAATTGTGCCTACCGCCATACTCATCGGGCACAACACAGCTTCTGCCGCCGAAGATTTCCTGATCTACGCCGACAACCAGAAGCACATGACCAAAATTGGCGAGAACTCCTTTGGGAGCACAGGCCAGCCTTTTATGTTTGATCTGCCTGGAGGAGGTGGAGCCAGGATCTGTACGAAGAAGGACACCTACCCCGACGGCCGCGAGTTTGTGGGTTATGGCATAAAGCCTGACATTGAAGTAAAAAGGACACTGCAGGACTACATCCAGAAGAAAGATCCGGTACTGGAGCGTGCGCTTAAGCACTTAAAAGGGCAGAAGCTGGCATCAAAATAAACCAAACCTACTTTTAGCTAAACTATGAAGAAGAAGATCCTGAAATATACTTTGGGAGTAGCATTAGCCTGCGTCCTATCTGCTGGCTATATATGGCAGGCAGGGCATGATAAAGCCATTGCCGGAATAGTGGATGTGCCTAAGAACGTAAACTTTACGGAGAAGTACATTCGTGAGCATCAAGGCAAATTTGCTGTAGAGGTGCCAGAAGTGCACGAACTGGCAAACATTCTGGTGGCCATATCCACCATAGGGCAGCAGGACTCGAACATGGTGGATATGACCACACCCTACTATAGAGAGGTGATGGCGCATTTCTCACCGTACAAGAATCACCCTGTTATGGATGTGGTAAACAAGCACATAACGGAGGTGTTCGACAATGACAGCTACTGGTACTACTATGCCATGAAAATGAATGCCTGCGCCTACGTGTTCGATAAAAAAGGCAACATTAAAAACGAGGCATCATTCAGAAAATGGGTTTTGATAATCAGGACGACCCCATCAAAGCCAATCTTGCATTGATTGAGGACTTTGCCCAAAAGTCTGATTTTCGAAAATTCTACAAGCGGCACCAGCCATATTATAACGAGTTGATAAAGACTTACCGCTCCCTGAATCCGATAGACCAGATGCAGGCCTGGCTGGAGAGTAAGTTTAGATTTAAGTATGGAAACTACCGTGTTACGTTTTCTCCCCTGGTGGGTGGTGCGCATGCTACCCAAAGTTTCGAAGATAATGGCTTTAGCCAAACAGTAATGTTCGTATGCAGAGCCGAGTCCGATTCTCAATATAACACACAGGTAAATGAGATGCTGGAAACGCGTGTGGTATTCACAGAAATCGATCACAATTTCGTGAATCCGACATCAGACAAGTACATTAAACAGATTAACGAGATTTTTTCAGACAGAGGAAAGTGGGTTGTGGAAATGAATGGTACCAGCGCCTACAGCTCGCCTTACAACGTGTTCAACGAGTACATGACCTGGGGTATCTATTCGCTCTACTGCCTGGACAAGTTCTCTGCCGAGGATGTTGCTACGTTTATACCTTTGATGGAACGCCAGATGGAGCAAAGTAGAGGCTTTGCCCGGTTCGGTGATTTTAACCAGAAGCTGATCTCACTCTACAAGGATAATCCACAGATAAGCATAGACGAACTGTATACAGAGATGTTAGACTGGAGCAAAGAGCTACAGGCAAAACGATAAAACAGCACAGCATTTTGGACTGAGCGATTGATCAGGTCAGAAACAGACCCTGCAAGCAACCAGCTTGCAGGGTTTTTTTATTTGGTAGCTATTGTTGGCAGCAGAAATTGTGCGACGAACCGGTAGGTAAAAGATTGTCTCAGAAACGCACAGATGTGTCAGATGCAGGTGTATCGAAAGCGAACAGGTATGTATTTTATTTATAGTTAATTTATTGATTTATAGCATTTTGTGTTTTTTGGCACCGATCTTTCTTATACTCTTTCAGCAGGCCAGCAGGTATAGCGTTGAGACCAAGCCCGCAGGTAAGAGAAAGATAAAGATCACATAAAAGCGAAATAAAAAATCATCTATAACACAGTATTAAGCGCAAAATAAAATTATGAAAAAGTTATCATCAATCCTGTTCGTGTTGTTCGTGTTGGCCATGCCTGCCTTAGCGCAGCAGAAGTACAAAGGCCTGCCTGTAATCAAAGCCAACGCTGCCAAAGCCGACTATAAGATCGGTAAGGAGTGGACAAAAGGTACCTGGAGCATTATGCCAGAGCTTTCGCCTGATGTAATGTTGGTGCCGGTGCACAACAAGAAAACGTATGTGATGTTCCGTACCGACCTGGACTCTATTTCTTTCCAGGTGAAGCCGGGTAAGTCGTACCGGTTCTATGTGCAGCTCAACGAGGAAGACTATGCCCTGACTAAGTTTAAAGGTTACGGCCACGAAGCTCTGAAATTCAACAAGGCGCAGGAAGTGTCGGGCTATACCTTCCTGTACGAGCAGAATCAGAATAACGAGTTTTTGCAAACGCTGCGCAAGCAGTACCAGCTGGATGCGCTAGTAGCCGGTGCTAAAAACGATACTGAAAAGGCGCTGCGTATTGTGAATTGGGTACACCGCCAGTGGAAGCACGATGGCATGAACGAGCCAAGCAGCCCTGATGCCCTGACCATTCTGGCCGAGGTGAAAGAGGGCAAGAACTTCCGCTGCGTGGAATACGGCATCGTAACGACAGCTGCTCTGAATGCAATTGACCTGCCTGCCCGCACCATGGGTCTGAAAATGAAGGAGGTTGAAACCATAGAATACGGAGCTGGTCACGTGGTACTGGAGGTGTTCTTGCCGGACCTGAACAAATGGGTAATGCTCGACGGCCAGTTCGACGTAATGCCAGTGCTCAACAACGTGCCACTCAACGCAGTGGAATTCCAGCAGGCAATTGCCACTAACTACGAAGCGCTGGAGATTAGAAGCCTATCGGGTACTTCCAAGAGCAAATACGTGAGCTGGGTATACCCATACCTGTACTACTTCGACGTGAAGTTCGACAACCGCGAAGGTATAGCCCTGCAGCGCGAAAAGATCGACGGAAAGTCTTCTCTGATGCTGGTGCCTGCCGGCGCTAACATCCCGAAGGTGTTTCAGATAAAGTACCCGATGGAATACCTTAAGTACACGCACTCCCTGATTGACCTGTACGAAGCGCCTAAAATGACAAAGCAGGAAATGCTGACCGTAAAGTAAAAGGCTACGCAAGCATGAAACCTAGAACCAGTTAATTGTGTTCTATACACAGAAAACAGATAGAAATATGCCGCAAATTGCTTATATTTGTGGCATACTTCTTGAAGTATAATGCGTAGGAATACGACGTTCTTTAATTTATGGGGATGACTGGAATTGACAGCTTGTGCAGATTGCGTGTAAGCATGTCGGGTGATGAACGTACCACCTGTTAAAAATCCGTTCGAACAATAACTGGCGAATATAACTACGCCATGGCTGCTTAATCTAGGTATTAAGCACTAGCCATAGTCTCGTGCAGGTTTCGTGAATCTGCTTGCACATACGAGGCTTCGATCCGATTTACTAGTCTGTGTAAAGGTGCGGTGCACAGGCGAAATAAAGCATCTAAGGAGTGCGCATAAGTTTGACTTATACTTGCAAGCTCCCGACAATCCGAATAAGTCTAAGCATGTAGAAAGCCCGTCGATTTCCTTGTCTGGACCAGGGTTCGAATCCCTGCATCTCCACAATCCTAAGCAGAAAAGCCCCGCTGGTGATAAACCGGCGGGGTTTTTTTTGTTTTTTATGTATAGGGCATCTACAGCCTTGTTGGGTGTCTTTCTATACCAATAGGCACTATGCCATTTTATCTCTGTTATTGCTCAAGATCAATGTAAACCGGGGCTGCAACGGATAGAATCGCTTGTTACTAAAGCGCAGGTATAGAAACACGGCTTGTAGGTCCATGAACCTTCTGGCATGGACTTTTATGGAGCAAATCCCCAAATGTTCGTTCGAACCTGTTATTTTGGTGCTGCTGTTCATAATACGAATATATGACCATCTCCCATGATTTTGACCTAAACGATATAATAGAAGTCTCGTCTGACTAATATAGGCTTAGGATGCTTTGATTAGAGCTGATCTGTGTTCTGCGTAATGGGAAATTGTATTAACCGGTTTTTGATTTATGAAAGTATTGTTCTTAGAAGACGAGCCTAAAGTAGTCTCTCTTGTCAAACGAGGGCTTGAAGGTGAGGGAATTGAATTTGCGGTGGCGATGGATGGCTTTACGGCTGTAAAGATGGCCGGGCTGAACCAGTATGACCTGATCATACTCGATGTAATGGTGCCTGGCATGAGCGGACTAGAGGTTTGCAAAAGCATCCGGGATGCAGACCCCGATACGCCAATTCTCATTTTATCTGCCTTGGGTTCTACACAGGATATAGTGGCTGGCTTTAACAATCTGGCTGATGACTACATGGTGAAGCCTTTCAACCTGGCTGAACTTCGGGCACGCATGCAGAGCCTCGTGAGAAGATCGGGCAGAAGTATGGTGCAGCAGAATGTGATGACCATAGCGGACTTAAGCGTTAACCTCGACACAATGGAGGTGACCCGCAACAACAAGGTCATTGCGCTTACTGTGCGGGAGTTCAAACTGCTGGAGTACCTGATCAAGAACAAACGCAAGGTGCTCCCACGGCTGGACATTCTGGAGCATGTATGGGGCGCTGACTTCGATATGGGCACCAATGTGGTGGATGTGTACATCAACTACCTCCGCAAGAAGATAGACAAAGACTTTAGCCCGCGCCTGATCCACACGGTGGTAGGCATAGGCTATGTGATGAGGACGCAGTAGCATGAGATTACAGTATTCGCTGATCGTTTTATTTACCGGCCTGATGGCTTTGATATTACTAGGTATAAACCTGGTGATGTACTCCATGTCGTCTGGCTACAGGCAGCATAACTTCTTCCTGAGTCTGGAGAACAGCTCCACTGTTGTGGCAAGCGCCGTGCTGCAGCAAGAGAAAGCGGAAGATTACTATGCCGTTAAGAACAGTATGCTGCAGCATTTGGCAGATGAAGAGGAATACATCCTGCGTATCAACAAAGGAAGCGAACAAATTCATTTTCCAGCCTCACTGCCACTCGACGAGTCATTTTACTGGGAGACTATCCGTAACGGAAGAGCCCGGCATTATGAAAACGGAGTGCATTATGTCGGACTGTTTAGAGAAAATGTAACCGGAGAAGAGGACATACTGGTGGTGTCTTCGGCACGGGATGTGGAGGGTGATGCTTACCGTAAACGCCTGAAAACAACGCTGGCCATTGCCTTTCTGGCGGCTGTGTTTGTGATGACGCTCACCACCGTGTTCTTCTCTAAAAGACTGTTTGGCCCCATGGTCAAGATCATAAAGAAGGTGAACAGTATCAATGCATTCAACCTGAACGACAGGCTTGAGAAAGAACATAGTCTGGACGAAATCAGTGAACTGCAGGATACGCTGAATGATATGCTGCAGCGGATAGAAACGGCTTTTAAAGCACAGCAGGCCTATGTCAGCAACATCTCACATTCGCTCCGCACGCCGCTCACTGTTATAGCCGGAGAGGCTGAGATASSCCTTAGCTCGAAGC
>NZ_AKIS01000025.1:0-22429 GCF_000277005.1 Pontibacter sp. BAB1700
TTTATTTGGATGTTGTTATCAAAGGGGGCTAACTCTTTTACTCCATCTTCCAAATCAGCGTAATTCTGGTAATCTAATTCGCTAAATTGTACCTGCTTATTCTTTTTTGTCTGTATCAAAGTCCCCCTGAAGGTCCCCAACTTGTTTGTGAATGGCTTTAATGTGAAACCTAATATCTCGTTCTGACTAATGACCTGAATATAGATACCAAGGTAACTCACTTTCAGAATCTTATTATTAGGGTCAACAGTTACAGCTTTAACAGCGTCAAGACCTACATAAATGAAGGCCATAGCAAGCATAGAAAAGACAAGAGAAGCAACAAGACCTGCCGTGTCGAAATCCTTTGTAATTATGTTAACAAACAATAAAGACATGATCAATGCTCCAATACCAACTGCTAAAATGAAGCACCGTCCGATGAGAATTAGTATTTTAAAGTTTGATTTTATCATAGTTGCTTATTGCCCATAACTAGTGCATAAACGGAATAAACATCCCGTTTTTGTCGTTTTCTACAAATAAACCAAACCGGATTACCGAATATACTATATATCCAGTAAACTATACTTTTCTTTCCTATTGTCTTCCGCAAAACTCTCCCTTCATAATTCACCCATTTTTCCGAACTTTGCTTAACTCATAACTATAACCTCTTAAGTAATTTCTCCCTTGTCTACCACGCACAAAGAATACCTGCTGCAGTCGGAGCCGAACAAGTTCAGCCTGGATAATCTGCGGGCGGGCGAGATGATCGTGAACATGGGGCCGCAGCACCCGAGCACGCACGGTGTCCTGCGCCTGGAGGTAGTCACAGACGGGGAGATCATTACCAATGTAGCGCCACACATCGGCTACCTGCACCGCTGCTTCGAAAAGCACGCCGAGAGCATGGCCTACAACCAGACCATCCCCTACGTGGACCGCATGGATTACCTGGCTGCCATGAACTCGGAGCATGTGTGGTGCATGGGCGTCGAGAAGCTGTTGGGTATAACCGACCAGATTCCGAAGCGGGTAGAGTACATCCGGGTGCTGGTAACGGAGCTCAACCGGCTGGCCTCGCACTTTTTGGCCATCGGTACCTACGCCATCGACATCGGAGCTTTCACACCATTTCTGTGGCTGCTGCGCGACCGGGAACACATCCAGCGCCTGCTGGAGTGGACCTCTGGAGCCCGCATGCTTTACAACTACATTTGGGTAGGTGGCCTGTACTATGACCTGCCTATCGGCTTTGAAGAGCGCTGCCGTGAGTTTATCAACTACCTACAGCCCAAGCTCGACGAACTCGATACCATCCTGCTAACTAATAAGATCTTCATTGACCGCACTGCCAATGTAGGTGTGCTGCCACTGGATGTGGCCATTAACTACGGCTGCTCCGGCCCGATGCTGCGTGGCTCTGGCCTGCGCCACGACCTGCGCCGCGTCGATGGGTATAGCGTATACCCGGAACTGGAATTTGAAGTACCGATCGGTGAAGGCATCATGGGCAGTACTGGCGACTGCTGGGATCGCAACTACGTGCGGGCGCTCGAGTGCCGCGAGTCAGTCAAGATCATCAGCCAGTGCCTTGATGCGCTGCTCGGCGAGCACAAGCGCACCCCGGACTTTGATCCGCAGGCGGCTTGCCCCAAGAAGATGCGTATGACCGGCACACAGGAACTTTACTTCCGGGGCGAAACACCTCGTGGCGAGCTGGGCTACTTTTTCCGCACCACCGACCGAAGCGACGTACCTTTCCGCTGCCATGGCCGCTCTCCCTGCTTTGTGAACCTGTCTGTACTACCCGAAATAAGCCGCGGCTGCATGGTAGCCGACCTGATTGCTATTGTGGGCTCCGTGGATATCGTGCTGGGCGAAGTGGACAGGTAAACTACTTGCTGCTTCGGGCTGAAGTACATGCTACGGCGTGCTATGTACCCCCTTCTTAAAACTCATGCTACTCTTAATCGTTAAAAATTAGAGAGGCGTTGATTTATGCACTTCTGAATACCAGATGTATTTCCTATAGCAAGTATATGAGATTAAACCAGCTATTCACTGTACACTTACTTTGGCTCACAATCCTGCTAGGTCCTACCATGCAACTGCCCAGGTAAAACCTTCCAAAAAGCCCGGTCCTGATACGCTCCGGTCTATCTCCGTAGACCCACGTTTCTTCGTACCGCCTGGCGACACGGTACTCCCCGGTCAGAAAAAGCCTTTCACAGAGTCACAGCGACTGGAGGGTGACAACAAGCGTTACCTCAAGCGAGCCGTTATACCTGCCGTCGCGCTGATCGGTGCCGGTATCTATACCATGGGAGGAGATGGTATCCTGAACAGCGATGATGTCTTTAACTACCGGCACAGAGTATTCCCTAAGTTTGCAACCAACGCCGATGATTTTGCCATGCTGGCTCCTTTGGTAGGCCTCTATGGCTTCAACATTATTTCGTCTCAGAACAGGCACGAACTCGGGCGCCAAACGCTGCTGCTCCTTTCTTCCGGAGCATTGGCATCGGCTATCGTATGGCCCACCAAGAAACTTACTGACAGAGACAGACCTAACGGTAAGCCCTATGCCTTCCCCTCGGGTCACACGGCCTATGCGTTCACAATCGCCACTTTTATGGACAAGGAGTTTCGGCACAAGAGCCCTTGGGTAAGTGTGGTGAGCTATGGTATAGCTGGTGGTACCGGTGTGCTGCGTGTGCTGAACGATGCCCACTGGCTATCTGATGTACTGGCCGGTGCAGGTGTGGGCATTATATCCGTCAACACGGTCTACTGGGTACAGGCCAAACTCACCAAGGGTGGCGGTCTGAACACGGCCATGTACCCTACTGTGCTGCCAAATGGGCAAATGGGCATGGCCATGTCCGTGACTTTCTAAACATTCATCCTGTACATCAGGTATAGTTTGGCGTCTCTCTGTCTATGGGGAGGCGCCAATTCTTTTTATATTTACTGCATGCCAACACTCCGACTGCTCCTGCTACTGCAACTTCTGCTCTGTACCGTCACCTCCCTGGCGCAGGTATACAATGTGCAGGGCACCGTGCGCGATGCCAACACCCGGGAACGGCTTCCATTTGTGAGCATCGTAGTCAATGGAGGCGAAACAGGCACCACCTCAAACCTAGATGGCCAGTACCAGCTCCGGCACAACCGCCCCATTACCAGTCTGCGTTTCAGTTATGTGGGCTATACCCCGCAAACGGCACCGGTTGATTCGCTGTCACAGCTCGATATTCTCCTTCGCCCTTCAGCAGCCCAACTGCGGGAAGTCGTGATCCGGTCAGGTATAAACCCGGCGCACCGCATTATCCAACTGGCCAACCAGAACCGTGACCGCCACCGCCTCGAAAACATTCCGGCTTATACCTACCGCACCTATAACAAGTTTATCCTGACTGCCAACGCACCGGATGATCTCGACCTGCGCGATACGCTGCGCCTGGCAGAGCAGGACTCTTCTTTTTTGCGCATGCGTAACCTACTGACCAGGCAACACCTCTTCCTGATGGAGAGCATCACCGATTATGCGCAGCTAGGCAAGAACCTTTCAAAAGAAACCATCCTGGCAACCCCGGGTGTCAGGGCTGCAGCAGCCTAGCTTTGGCGTTGTGGCCGCTGAGGCACGGGAGTTTTCAGTGTATGATGACATGCCGGTGTTCTTCGGGAAGCGCTACCTGAGCCCCCTGAGCAATGGCAGCACCAAGCGCTATGACTTTGTGCTCCAGGAAACGGCTGTGGTGGGAGCGGACACTGTTTTTATCATCTCCTATGCACCCCAACCCGGCAAGAACTTCAACGGCCTCAAAGGTCTGCTCTACATCAACAGCGATGGCTGGGCTGTGCAGAACGTGCTAGCCGAGTCACACGCGGATGACAAACGGGGCTTGAAGCTGCAGCAGCAATTTGTGAAAGTCGATAACCGGCAGTGGTTTCCTGCGGAGCTGGATGTAGAGATTACCGTGCAGCAGATCTACATGCGGGGGCACCAGCCGTACGGGCACATCCGCACTTACATCACCAACGTAAACCTGGGCCCACCCCTGCGCCGGAGCGATTTTGGGGTAATTGCCCTGGAGCAGCGCCCGGATGCCTGGCGACAGCCGGAGCAACTCTGGCAGCAGTATCGCCCTGATTCGCTCTCCTCAAAAGAGCAGACCACTTACCAGCGCCTCGACAGTGTGGGGCAGGCGCAAAAGCTGGACCGCACCATCCGCACCATGGAGTATCTGATGGCCAAGCAGCTCCCCATCGGTCCTATTAGTCTGGACCTGAACCGCTTGCTTAAGGTGAGTCGGTTTGAAGGCCTCCGGCTAGGTATAGGCGCCCATACCAACAGCCTGCTTTCAGAGCGCTTCACGGTGGGTGGCTACTGGGGCTACGGCCTGCGCGACATGGAGCACAAATATGGGGCTGATGCGGCCGTTAAACTGCACAAACCTTCTGAACTCACGCTTTCAGTTGCTTATGCTGAAGACGTAGAAGAGCCAGGAGGCCGTCGCATACCTTTCCGGGAACGTAGTCTGCTCAGCGACCTGCGTCCTGCTTTGTTGCCAAATCTGGACTATACCACCCAACGGAGCGCCGGTTTGAGTGGGCGTATGCTGCGCTATGTACAGTGGCAGGCAGGTATACGGCAGGAGCAGCGCCGGCCTACTTTACCACTTTTCACGCCCGAGTCAGGTATAGCCGCGCCGGAATTCAACCTGGCCGAAGCGAGGGCAGGCTTGCGCTTTGCCTATGGCGAGCAGTACATGCAGCTCTTCAACCGCACAATGCCCATGCCAAGCCGCTATCCTGTGCTCTGGCTGCAATACACCAAAGGCATTGATGCCCTTGAAAGTGACGGTTACACCTACAACAAGTTCGATTTGCGTGCTGAAGGATCCTTCCGGCAGCGTAGCCTCGGCGAGACCAGTTTTGTGCTGGCAGGCGGTTTCGTGCAGGGCGATGCCCCTTTTGTGACCCTATACAATGGCTATGGCAGCTATAGCTCCAGCTACAATGTGTATGCCGGCGAGGGCTTTGAGACGATGCGCCCTTACGAGTTCTTTTCTGATCGCTACGTAGCCCTGTTCCTGCGTCAGGACTTGGGCAAGCGCCTGCTCAACACCAAACTCTTCAAGCCAGACTTGGTGCTCGTGCAGAACATGGGCATTGGCGACCTGCGCCAGTCTATACCTGATTTGGAGCCGCTCGAGTACAGCAACATGCGCAAAGGCTTTTTTGAATCAGGTTTGATGCTCAACAATATCATCAGCTCTGCCTTCTCGGGTGTCGGGGTAGGCGCTTTTTACCGCTACGGCCCTTACGCCCTCCCTCAGGCTAAGGATAACCTGAAGCTGAAGCTCACAGCGACGCTGGCATTTTGATATTAAAAGCTTTGTTAGCTTTAAGCCTGCTTTCCGACGCTATACCTGTCGGCCTTCGCTGCTCACCTCACAAAGGTGTGCCGTCAGGTATAGGAACATAAAATGCGTACAACTATCTACTGATTCAGAAGTATAAAAATAACGTATGAAAATCCTATCCGCTCAACAAACCCGTGAAGCTGATGCACAGACCATCAGCGAGGAAGGTATTGCTTCAGATGAATTGATGGAACGGGCAGCAAGGGCTTTTGCAGGCTGGCTGGAAAACAAGTTTACGCCGGAGCGCCCTGTCTGTATCTTCTGCGGCCCCGGCAACAATGGCGGCGATGGCCTGGTAGTGGCCCGCCTGCTACACCAGCGCCTCTATGATGTGCAGCTATACCTGGTTAACGATGGCCAGGAGACATCCCGGGATTTTCAGATCAACCTGGAGCGACTGCCGCACGAGGTACCACCACACCACATTACGAGCAAAGATGACCTGCCTACCATACCTGACAAAGCCTGTGTGATCGATGCCCTGTTCGGTACCGGTCTTTCCAGACCTGTTACCGGACTTTATGCTGATGTGATCAAGTGGCTCAATAAGCATAGTAACTGCACTGTTGCTATCGATATACCTTCAGGTTTGTACACCGATAAGCAGACACCATCCGAGGGAGCCATCGTACAGGCAGATTATACAGTGAGCTTTGAGTTGCCGAAACTCGCTTTTTTTCTGCCACAGCATGAGCAGTACGTGGGAGAATGGCACACTGTACCCATTGGTTTGAGCCCGTCGTACCTGGCAGAGGCTAGCTCGAACTTCCACTACATCATACAAAAAGAGATTCAGCAGCTGATAAAGCCACGTACCAGGTTTTCGCACAAAGGTACCTACGGACATGCCCTGCTGCTTTGCGGAGGTTATGGCAAAATAGGAGCGGCTGTGCTCGCGGCCAGGGCTTGCCTGCGTAGCGGAGTAGGCTTGCTCACTGTACAGGCTCCCGCTATTGGTTATGACGTTCTGCAGACGGCCGTGCCCGAAGCCATGCTTATCCCTGACAACAACCGCAAGCACCTGTCCAGGCTGCCGGAGTCCATGGAGAAGTTTAATGCCGTAGGTATAGGTCCGGGTATAGGGACTGAGCGTGTCACCAAAACCATGCTGGGCCAACTACTGGCTACCACTGATCTGCCCCTGGTCATCGACGCTGACGCCATCAACCTGATCGCCAGCAGCGACAAACTCAAGGCGCAGCTTCCAAAAGAGAAGGTCATCTTCACGCCGCACCCCAAAGAGTTTGAGCGCCTTGTCTGCAAAAGCAACAATGAATATGAAAGGCTGGAGGAGCTGCGGGAATTCTGCCGGGTATACCAATGCTATATGGTGCTCAAAGGAAGCCATTCGGCCATTGCCACGCCTGAAGGAGACATTTACTTCAACACTTCAGGCAACGCAGGTATGGCCACAGGTGGTACAGGCGATGTGCTGACCGGCATTCTGACAGCCTGGTAGCGCAGGGCTATACCCTGAAGGAGGCTTGCCTGCTGGGCGTATACCTGCACGGGCTGGCCGGCGATCTGGCCAAGGGAACGGTAGGAGAGATCGCTATGATCGCCTCCGATGTCATACAGCATTTGCCACAAGCCTATCAGCACCTGAGCCGCTCTTAGCTCACAGCCAGGTATACGAAGGCAAAATGTACCAGCATGGCACCATCGGCTAATAAGGCATAGTAGATTCGGGGCTTTTCTTCCGAGGCATTCCACACGATCAGTCCGGCTACCAGAGCAGCACTCATTAAGCTGATCAAGATTGCTCCTTGCTCAGTCAACAGTACCAGCAGCAGATATAGCAGGAGGAGCCCGAGGGACAAATACCGCGTATAGTGCTCCCCTAGCAAACCTGGAAAGGTGAGGGTGCGGGTGCGGCGGTCGTAGGTATAGTCGCGGATGTCGAACAGCAAGGCCAGCGCCAGTATAAACAGGAAGCGCCGTAGCCATATAAGTATTACCTGGCTGCCCAACTGCACAGCAGCATCGATCAGAGGAAACAGCACCGTAACGGCAGACCAGACCAGAGCGATCAAGAACACCTTCAGCAGCGGCACGCTCCGGAAAGGCTTTATCCGGTTACTCCCCAACGGCACAGTATAACCTATTGAGATAAGTGCCAGCGTCAGCACAAACCACAGGTTGATCCGGAGTTGGTACATGAAGAACAGGACTACCGCCCCTGCTAAACTAAGCAATGCCAGCATGGTCAATTCCCGCTGATGCCGTATGCTCCAGGATTGCCCCGCTATACTTGTCCCCCACCCGCGCCAGGTGCGCTGCAGGCTGCTGGTGTTGTAGGTGAAGAGCGTTGCCAGAAACACAAAGCCCGCCATTGGGAGTGATACTTCATTACCTGTCAGCAGATAGGTTTCTACTGTCAACCCGAAAGCGCAGAGTGAAATGAACACACTGCTGTAGAGAAAGGCTTCTATACCTGCTCTAAGCCAACTTGCCAGTGGCTGTTGGCGCCTTATCCCGCTGTGTTCTTTTTCTGGCATTCTTCTCTGCAAGTTCGCAATTCAGGTACGGCTTTCAAATGCTGAACGGCTGTAAATAAAAAAGCCTGACACAGGTTTTATCCCACATCAGGCTTTACAGGAAAAGTAAAAGTCTAGATTGTGCTCTTTGGTGCAGCTTCACCGAAGGTAGCGTCATACAGTCTGATGCTTTCTTTGATGATCTCGTAAGCTGGCTCGCGGCCCAGGAACTGCTCCACGATCACTTCTTTGTGCTCCAGCTTCTTGTAGTCTTCAAAGAAACGGCGCATCTCCAGCAGAGTGTGTGGAGGAAGCTCAGAAATATCGTTGATGTGACGCACAGACATATCGTTATTAGCCACAGCGATGATCTTGTCGTCTTCTTCGTTGTTATCGATCATACGCATCACACCGATCACCTTCGCATCGATCAGGCACATGGGCACTACGTCAAGCGAACAGATCACCAGGATATCAAGCGGGTCTTTATCGTCGCAGTAAGTTTTAGGTATAAAGCCGTAGTTGGCTGGGTAGTTCACCGAAGAGAAAAGTACGCGGTCCAGTTTCAGCATACCACTTTCCTTGTCCAGCTCGTACTTTGCTTTCGAACCTTTCGGGATTTCAATAATAGCAGTAACGACTGCCGGGGCCTCTTCACCATAGCTCACACTATGCCATGGGTTATTTTTTTCTAAATTCTCCATCATATATTCTTTCTTAAAAGCTGTCGTCTACTTCGTCCCGACAGGTATTGTTACTTCATAAATTCTTGTAAGGGGCGCCCCACACTGCCATTTGGCTCCTGTATGTATAGCCATGAGGCAATCGTAGGGGCGATATCCGCTACCGCTGTTTCAACTGAGCTTTCGCCCGGCTTTACTTTCCAGCCGTACCATACCAGCGGCACGTGGGTGTCATAGTTACTGTAAGAACCGTGCGTAGTGCCTTTCTGCGGACCGCTGCCATAGCCTTCAAACCAACCTGGCTGTAGTACTACGATCACGTCGCCGGAGCGCTGTGCATTGTAGCCGCTCTCCAGGCGTGACATCATACCGCCAGCCCAGCCAGCACGCTGTATGGCTTCGCCTGTTATAGCTCTCGCCACACCATCAAAACGCATCACATAGTTGGCCGCCGCCTCCTGTACTTCTATTCTTGTCAGCTTTTTGCCTTCTATTGTCTTACGGTCCAGGTATACCTGCTGGTTAGTGTAGCGTTCCACCCAGCGGCCTTGCAAACAGTTTGGTCAGGTGCTGCTCCAAAGAATCGCGCATGATACCGGAAGTAGCTATACCCGCCGGGATATTAAGCGACTCCATGTAAGCCGGCACATGGGCTGCTCCGTGGTCTGCTGTCAGGAAAATCAGGACGTTGTCTTTGCCTATTTCATTTTCAAGCAGGTTAATCAGTTCTTCTATTTCGCGGTCGAGGCGCAGGTATACATCCTGCACTTCAATGGAATTAGGGCCAAAGGAGTGACCGGTATAGTCAGGTGTGGAGTAGCTCAGCGCCAGGAAATCGGTGAAATTGCCTTTGCCTAAGTTCTCGCCACGTAAGGCTGCCTTGGCAAACTCGGTTGTCAATGTATTGCCTGCAGGTATAGAACGGATCAGCTCGTAATCCTTGCCACGAATGGCCGGGATGTTATGCGGGAACACCGGTCTTTCTTCACCTGGCAATGCACGCTCCCAGTCCATATCATCTGCTGTGCTCTCGGTGTACTGCTCTATTGGCAGCAGTGTGTTCCATACCTCACTCAAGAGCTTATCCGGTTGCTTTTGATTATTAAACTCCTGTACCCAGTTAGGCAGGGCATCCGCATAGAAGGTACTTGTAATCCAGTTGCCGGAAGGAGAGTCAAACCAGTAAGCTCCATTTGCGGTATGGCCAGCCGGTAGAATCGATCCTCTGTCTTTCAGCGCTACACCGATTACCTTTGACTGCATGTTGTTTGATAGTCGCAATTCGTCGGTTATGGTGGTGGTCAACAGATTTCGAGGTGACATCAGTCCAGCATCAGACGTACTGCCAACTGTTTTCACGCTCCTGTCTTCCACGCAGTACATGGATTTACCTGTTGTTCTATCATACCAGGAGTTTCCAATAATGCCGTTAAGGGCGGGTACGCTGCCGGTATATACCGAAGCATGGCCTGGCCCCGTGTAAGTGGGCACATAACTGTACTGGTTGTTCTTGAAGTTAAAGCCCTGCCTTACCAGTCTTTTGAAACCGCCTTCGCTGTACTTGTCCCAGTAGCGGTACAGAAAATCGTAGCGCATCTGGTCCACCACAATACCTACGATCAGTTTTGGGCGGCCTTCGACGCCTATCACAGGTTGGTTTCCCTGCTCCCTTGCTATGCTTGGGCTGTTAGTTGTCGTGCAAGCCTGCACAGCAATTAATAGTACTGCTGCAACTAATGTCTGTATGCCGGATTTAAAACCGCTTAACTTCATGTGTATGTTGTTGAGTTTCTCAAATATAGGGAACACTTTCCATCTAATCGGCTAGCATACATTCCTGTACTCGATGTTTTAACAAAAATATAACACACTGTATTATATCCCCAAAAAAAGAACGCCCACCTGGTGTGATGGGCGTTGCTTCAATATTTGGTATTTGCTTTTATTTTGCTGCAAGCGCCTCTGCACCACCCACGATCTCGAGAATCTCTTTGGTGATGGCCGCCTGACGCGTCCTATTGTAAGTAAGCTTCAGCTCTTTCAGCAGTTCGCCTGCGTTTTCCGTTGCTTTGTCCATGGCAGTCATACGGGCGCCATGTTCTGAAGCGTTTGACTCCAACACCGCTTTGTATACCTGTATCTTAAGCGACTTAGGGATAAGCTCCTCAATGATCTGCTCTTTAGACGGCTCAAAGGTATAATCAGATACCATGCTGCTGGCGGTTTCCTCTACTGGCTTGTCTTCAATAGGCAGAAACTGCTCGTTACGCACGATCTGAGTCGCTACGTTTTTGAACTCGTTATAAATGATGTCTACCTGATCAAACTCACGTGCCACAAAACCATCCATGGCACGTTCCGCGGCAAGGCGTACGGTGTCAAAAGAAAGGTTTGCAAAAGTGCCGGTGAAGTCACCAATCACTTTGTAACCACGCTTGCTCAATGCTTCAGCACCTTTACGGCCAATCGTCAGGAAAGTAAGGTTACCTGACTCCAGCTGGCTACGGTATTTGCCTTGGGCCAGTGTATTGGCTGCCTTGATGATGTTTGAGTTAAAAGCGCCAGCCAAACCACGGTCAGATGTTACCACGATTACAAGTACTCTGTTTGCCTCACGCTTTTCAGAGTAAATGTTCGATACAGAACCTTCTGTCAGCTGAGAAAGATTGGTCAGGATGCCGCTCAAACGCTGCGCATAAGGGCGCATACGCAGGATGTTGTCCTGAGCACGTCTCAACTTGGCAGCCGCCACCATTTTCATGGCTTTGGTGATCTGCTGTGTTGACTGTACCGATGTGATGCGGCTTCTAACCTCTTTTAAACTTGCCATATTATGTATGTTATGAGCATAAAGTTAGAGACCGCCTTTGTCAGCAGTCTCTAACTCATAACCAACTATTACTTTTTGTAACGGGCAGAAAGCTCTCTAGCTACCTGCTTGATAACACCTGTTGTCTCGTCGTCCAGCTTACCAGCCAGCAGCGCATTCAGTGTGTCCTGATGCTGAGCACGCATGGTGCGCAGGAAGTCTTTCTCGAAAGTTCTAACTTCAGATACAGGCACATTGTCCAACAGACCGTTTGTAGCGCAGTAGATGATGGCTACCTGCTCAGAAACTGATACTGGAGAGAACTGTGGCTGCTTCAGGATCTCGAGGTTACGACGACCACGCTCAATTGTCAGCTTAGTCGCAGCATCCAGGTCAGAACCGAATTTCGCAAACGCTTCCAGTTCACGGAACTGCGCTTGGTCAAGCTTCAGCGTACCAGATACTTTCTTCATCGCTTTGATCTGAGCGTTACCACCCACACGCGATACTGAGATACCTACGTTGATCGCAGGACGGATACCTGAGTTGAACAGATTGGTCTCGAGGAAGATCTGACCGTCAGTGATCGAGATCACGTTTGTTGGGATATAGGCAGAAACGTCACCAGCCTGTGTTTCGATGATTGGAAGAGCGGTCAATGAACCACCACCTTTCACGAGGTGCTTGATAGACTCTGGCAAATCATTCATGTTACGAGCGATCTCATCAGATGCGTTCACCTTAGCGGCACGCTCCAGAAGGCGCGAGTGTAGGTAGAACACGTCACCAGGATAAGCTTCACGCCCTGGAGGACGACGCAGCAGCAGAGACACTTCGCGGTAAGCAACGGCCTGCTTGGAAAGGTCGTCATAAACAACCAGTGCAGGACGGCCGGTATCGCGGAAGAACTCACCGATGGCAGCACCAGTAAATGGAGCAAAGAACTGCATTGGAGCCGGATCAGAAGCAGAAGCCGAAACTACTACTGTGTAATCCATCGCACCACCTTCAGTCAGTGACTTCACAACCTGTGCTACAGTAGATGCTTTCTGACCTACGGCTACATATATACAGAACACTGGCTGTCCTTTTTCGAAGAACTCGCGCTGGTTCAGGATTGTATCGATTGCAACGGCAGACTTACCTGTCTGACGGTCACCGATGATCAGCTCACGCTGGCCACGGCCGATTGGAATCATGGAGTCGATCGCCTTGATACCAGTCTGCATTGGCTCGTTTACTGGCTGACGGAATACCACACCTGGTGCTTTACGCTCCAGTGGCATTTCGTACAGGTCACCAGCAATCGGACCTCTACCGTCGATTGGCTGGCCCAGTGTGTTTACCACACGGCCGATGATGCCATCACCTACTTTTACAGAGGCGATACGGTTCGTTCTTCTTACAGTGGCACCCTCTTTGATTTCGCTGTAGTCGCCCAGCATTACGGCACCTACGTTGTCTTCTTCCAGGTTCAGAACAAGCGCCTGAAGTCCGTTCTCAAACTCTAATAGCTCACCAGACTGTGCTTTGGAAAGGCCATAGATACGAGCGACACCGTCACCCACTTGCAGTACTGTACCTACTTCTTCCAATTCTGCCTCAGAACGGAAGCCAGATAGCTGCTCTCTTAGTATGGCTGATACTTCGTCAGGTCTTACTTCTGCCATGATTATAATTTATTGATATAGGGGTTGTCTTTAAATTTATTTCTCAGCTTGTTCAGGTTATACTTCACAGAGCTGTCAATCTGCTGATCGCCAACACGGAGCACGAAGCCACCGATCAAAGACGGATCAATTTTTTCTTCTAATTCTACGCGCTGGCCGGTCTGGGCTACCAGACGCTTACCTAGTTCGTTGCGCAGTTCTTCTGTCAATGGCACCGCTGTGGTTACGCTGGCAGTTGTAATGCCTTTGTACACATTGTATTGACTCACGAACTCCGGCGCGATAAACTCCAGCACTGACTCACGGCCTTTGCGGGCCACAATGCTGAAGAAAGCCAGGGTCAGGTCATTTACCTTGCCTTTGAACAGTGCATTGATCACTGCCAGCTTCTTGTCTGATTTCACAACCGGGTTGCGCATCAGGAGTCTCAGATCTCTGCTCTGGTCAAGCACTTTGGCGAACATATCCATGTCCTCCTTCACTTGCTCCAGAACACCTTTCTCCTGTGCCAGTTCAATCAGTGACTTTGCGTATCTCGAAGCAACTCTTATTTCTGACATATTGCTTTATTATGGCCTTCGCACTTAAATAGTGACAGGGCTATGTGATACGATTAGTTAAGCGTTACTTCGTTGATATAATCTTTAGCCAGCTCTTGCTGTGCCTGTGGGTTGCTCAGTTCTTTGCGCAGGATACGCTCAGCGATATCCACAGAAAGAGCAGCAGCCATGTTCTTCACTTCTGTGATAGCGGCACGCTTCTCATTCTCGATAGACTCACGGGCTTGTGCGATCATGCGTGAACCTTCTTCGTTTGCCTTCTGTCTTGCAGTTTCTACTAGGGCGTTACCAGCATCAGAAGCTTCTTTCAGGATCTTGTCACGCTCCATACGGGCTTCAGCCAGCAGTTTTTCGTTCTCTGCCTTCAGACCCTGCATCTCCAGCTTTGCTTTTTCAGCAGCGCTCAGTGCATTTTCAATAGAAGTCTCACGCTCGTGCAGGGCGTTCATGATCGGCTTCCAGGCGAACTTGGAAAGCAGGAACAGCACGATGATAAACGTCACCGTCTGCCAGAAAATTAAACCTATACCTGGGGTTACTAATTCCATTGTGTATGAATTTGAATAATTAGGTTCTAATCAGTTCACCGGTTCTACACCGGCATTGCTTTTAACTATTTAACTATTTTGGACCTCTCCGTCCGGACCATGCGTCCGGACGAGAGACCAATTACAAAGGATATTAGCCTTTGAAAGAGATTAGCAAGCAAACTACCACACCGAACAGTGCAACACCTTCGATAAGGGCAGCCGCGATAATCATAGCAGTCTGGATCTTACCACCAGCTTCTGGCTGACGCGCGATAGACTCCATGGCTGAACCACCGATTCTACCGATACCCAAACCAGCGCCAAGGGCAACCAGACCAGCACCGATACCGGCACCCATGATAGCCAAACCGAAATCGGTTGTAGCTGCTACTGCTTGAAGCAAAATTGCTAACATAATTATAGTTATATATAGTTAAAAAATAAAAAACAGATTAATGATGCGCACCATCTCCATGACCGTGGTCACCTACATGGTCATGCTCTTCCACTGCGCCACCGAAATACATCGCTGACAGCAGCGTGAAGATATACGCTTGAAGCAATGCCACGAACAGCTCAAGGAAGTTCATGAAAGTAGCAAACGCCACACTCAAAGGACCTACTGCAATGCTCTGGAAAATAAAGATCAAGCTAAACAGCGACAGGATGATAATGTGACCTGCCGTGATGTTGGCAAAAAGACGAACCATCAGGGAGAATGGCTTGGTAATGATACCAATCAATTCAACCGGGATCATGATCGGAGCCAGCCACACAGGAACACCTGGTGTAGCGAAGATGTGCTTCCAGTAGTTTTTGTTGCCGCTAAATACGGTGATCAAAAGTGTCAGTGTAGCCAGTACCAGTGTAACTGCGATGTTACCAGTCAAGTTAGCGCCACCTGGCATCAAACCAAGCAGGTTGTTGAACCAGATAAAGAAGAAAACTGTCAGCAGGTATGGCATGTAGCGCTCATACTTCGGACCGATGTTCGCCTTGGCAATCTCGTCACGGATAAAGATGATGATTGGCTCAAAGAAAGACTGAATGCCTCTTGGCGCTTTGCCGTTGTTTTTCTTATAGCTTCCAGCGATTGTGAAGAAAACTGCAAAAAGCAGGGCCACACTAAGGAAAAGAGAAGCAACGTTCTTTGTAATAGATATGTCAATCAGAGAAGACTGGTCCGCGGCTGGCTGTCCGTTGGCATCAGCACGATAGATGTGACCATGACTCACCATGTAACCTTCATAAGGCACCAACTCGTGATTCTCGTCATAGAAGTTACTTGATGAAAACACCTTTGGTGTACCGTTATCGATCAGGATAACAGGAAGGTAGAGCGTTACACCATCGGCAAAATGCCAGTTGTAATCATCCGCGATGTGATGGGTGATCATATCGCCTGGCTTGAACTCGCCGCCTTCAACCGGAGCCTCTGCAGAAGCAGTGATCGTCAGGAAGGAAAACAGTAAAATAAATAACTTCTTCATTAAGAGAGATTTAGAAGCAAATTTAAAATCCGCAAATGCTATTCTTAGTTTTGCTTTTTCAATTGCGGTGCGAAGTTAGTTATTAAGCTGTAGATTTCAAACCCGGTAAATAGAAAATATAAGGCAAAGAAGTTGAAAACGAACTGCAGCTCATTTTCAGAGTACATGAACACATAAATAAAAATAACCGCTATACTGAGGATCATCCGGAAACCCATCGAGCCAAAGTAATACAACTGAAAGTTATCGGGGTCGTAGCCAACGCCCAGTCGCGACACATAAAAGGCCAGCGCCGTAACTACCACCATAAAGCCTAATATAAACCAGATCAGTGGGTGCAATAGCGCCGTGCCGGTATAAAAGGAGAGCAAGCCAATACCGATGCTCACGACACCAGTAAAAATGAGGAGGTTTTTGAAGAATTTCACTGCTTTACTTTTTACTTAATGAGATAATTACCAATACCATAGAGGCTACTACGGCCACTACGAGCAGCACAATCGTCATCCAGGGGTTCTCGTTGCCCATGTAGTCGTCCAGCTTGGAGCCTGCCCAGGCGGCCAGCACCATCGCCCCGATCATCTGAAAGGCCAGCCCCGAGTACTTCAGGTACGATTTAAACGATTCTTCGCCCTTTGGCTTTTGATCATCTGCCTGTGACATGCGCTGCTTTGTTTTTCAAGGATTTGTAAAATTACGCTTTTTTCATGGGCTTCTCTGCAAATCAGTTTTATTTCGCCAGCTTTTTAAGGTGCCTCAAATGCCTTCTGAGGGCTGAAACCATTTCTTATTTTCTATAGTTCAATACCGGGCTTCAGGCTTTATCCACAGCCCCTTACATAATTGGCATATTATTGTATTTTTGTAGATGGCTTGAGGCTTAAGCCTCATCCTGGCCCAGATACTTTCAGGTATAGCCAGGCCGTTATAATGGAATAGGCGGCCGGACTGCCTTATATATGCTGCACACGATCGATACTTTGAGCAAAAACCCATCATATATTCTCTTCTTGCTGTCCTGCCTTATACTGGCTGGCTGTTCTGCTGAGCGCAATAATCCGCTCAGTAAGGCCTATCATAACACAACAGCCCGCTACAATGGCTATTTTCTGGCTAAAGAGAAACTCGAGGCGATTGAAAAGAGCATACAGGACCAGACCGTGTATGATTACAACCGCCCACTGCCCATCTTCCCGCCCATCGACTCCGCTACTTATAAAGCACACGCCGCCGACCTGGAGGATGTGATCAAAAAGGCCTCTTTCCCGATCCAATACCACCCGAACAGCAAATGGATCGACGACAGCTACCTGGTCATCGGCAAGGTGCGCTTTTACGAGCTTAATTTCCCGGAGGCCGCACAGACCTTCCGCTATGTAAACTCCACAGGCAAAGACCGCCACGTTAAACACGAGGCGCTGGTATGGCTGATGCGTGCTTTCCTGAAGCTTGGTGAGACGGACAATGCTTGGCAGGTGTCAGAATTTCTGCGCAAAGAGCGCTTGAACCGTGACAATGCCCGCGAGCTATACCTGGCCCGCGCTGAGTACCACCTGATGCAGGGCGATACCGCCGCCGTGATCGAGAACCTGGACCTGTCCCTGCCGAACTTCACGGAGCGGGATGACCAGTCGCGCGTACGTTTCTCACTGGCACGCCTCTACCAGGACCGTGGCCAAAGCAAGGAAGCCTACCAGCAGTACAGCCGTATTCTGCGTCGCAATCCGCCTTACGACCTAGGCTTCTTCAGCCGTCTATACCTGGGCCAGGTATCGGAACTGGACGATGCGCAAGACCTGAACCGCATCGCTGGCTACTATCAGAAAATGCTGCGCGACGAGAAGAACACCGAGTACCGCGATAAGATCTACTACGAAATGGCCGTGTTCGAGCGTCGCCAGCAACACTACGACAAAGCGCTGCAGAACATTGAGCAATCTCTGAAAACTCCGGGCTCTATACCTAACCAGAAAGCCTATACCTACCTGCTGGCTGGTCAGATCTATTTTGAGAACCTGAACAAATATGACCTGGCTCAGGCTTACTATGATAGTGCCGTGCAGGTATACCCGCAACAGGCTATAGAATATGAGCAAGTACTCGAGCGCCGCAATGTGCTGGCAGATTTCACGAAGCAGTATAACACGATACAGTTACAGGACAGCCTGCAGCAGTTAGCCGCAATGAGCGAAGGTGAACGCCTGGCCTTTGTGCAAAACATAGTGCAGCAGGAAGAGGAAATGCGACAGCAGGAGCAGGCTCGCCAGTTGGAACAGGATAAGCAACGCAAAGCCCGACGGGCTCAGGAGCAGCAGGCAGCCGTAACAGTCGGAGGCCGCAATAATCCCAATGCAGCCTTAGGCGCCGGCAATACAGGAGGTGTATTTTATTTCGATAACCCGGCGGCGATGGCTACTGCCCGCTCTGAATTCGTAAGGCGCTGGGGCGACCGACCGTTGCAGGACAACTGGCGACTCCTGAGCCGTGGCGAAATAGAAGGTGGCCAGGATGAAGCCATTGCAATGGAGGCCCCTGTTGAATCCGCAGCAGAAGCTGAAACAGAAGAAAGTCGTTCTGCCCGCCTGCAGACGCAGGTGGAAACATATTTGCAGAATATCCCGACCACGACACTGGCCATACAGCAGTCAGAGAAACTGCTGGAGGATGCCATGTTCCGCCTGGCCAACATCTACTCACAAAAGCTCAACTCACCTGATCAGGCCACTGCTACCTATGAGAAGTTCCTGCAACGCTTCCCGCAATCCGAACATGCAGCCGAGGCGCACTACAGCCTATACCTGATCTACAGTCGGGCAGGCAGCGAACAGAAGGAAACTTATTACGCTAAGATCAAGCAGCAATACCCCAACACAATCTATGCGAAGCTGGTAGACGACCCGAACTACATGAGCCAGAACGCACTTGACAACATCAAGGCACATGCGCTCTATGATTCTGCTTATGCACAATACGAACTAGGCGAATACCAGCAGGCAACTACCCTGCTCAAAGAACTGAGCCAGGTATACCCGCTCAACGACATACCTGATAAAGTGGCTTTCCTGCATGTCATGATCACCGCACGCTCCGAAAGGCCCGAATTGCTGCAACAGCAGCTGCTGGCATTTAAGCAGCAGCACCCATCCAGTCCGCTAACCCCGCGTGCCGACGAGTTGCTTAAGCGCTACCAGGACCTGGAGAGCAAGCAACAGCTCCGCCAGGAAGCTCCCGCTCCCCCTACAGCACAGCTAACCGACGAGCGCACACCGGAGCAGCGGGTCAACAACAGCATCGCACTGGCATCTGCACGTGAGCGCAATGCGGCCCTGCAACAGCAGCGTCCCGCCACGGCGCTTCCTATACCAGATACCACGGCAACCAACCGGCCTGACACGACAGCCACTACTCAGGTTGGCACGCCTTTGGATGTAGCTGCAGTAGCACAGGATACAGCAACGGCTCAGGCTCCAGCGGTACAGCCACCAGCCGCTGATCCGCTGGCTTATACCAATGCTCCCGATTCGGCATATTATTTTGTGATGCTATACCCGACAGAGCATGCTGCTTTTAAAGATATTGAGGCAAAATATGAGAAGTATAACAACACCTATTTCCGTAATCAGAAGCTAATGCTGGACCAGCAGCCTTTCGACGTCAACAGAGGTGTACTGCTATTGCGCGCCTTTCCTAACATGAAAGAGGCGCAGGCTTATAACATCAAACAAAAAGCACCTCAATCCCCGATTGGCAAGATTAGAGGCGTAGAATTCATTACCTTTGCAATATCATCCGACAACTGGCAGAAGTTGCTTCAGAAGAAGGATGTAGAAGAATATCTGAATTACTTCAGAACGAATAATTAACATGGCAACAACCACCCGCCCAAAACCAAAAACGGTATTCCCCAAGGTCATTTCCACACTGTGGCTTCTCTTCCTGAGTGGCCTGGCTATGTTCATCCTGTATATTTATGCGGTCAGCGTCAATTTCCTGAACCTTTTCGGAGATCTGCCCAACATGCGCACACTCGAGAACCCGAAGAGTGCTCTTTCCTCTGTGCTTTATTCCGCCGATAACAAAGAGCTAGGCAAATATTTCCGCGAAAACCGCACCCCGATCGAGTACGCTGACCTGCCCGAAAACTTTGTGCATGCCTTGATGGCAACAGAGGATATCCGTTTTGAAGAGCACTCAGGTATAGACCCGGAGGCCATGGCCGTGTTGCCGGAGGTATACTGATAGGCAGTTCCAAAGGTGGTGGCAGTACCCTGACACAGCAGCTTGCCAAAAACCTGTTCCGCACCCGTGGTGAAGAGCTGAACAACGGCTACCTGAATGACAAGCCAGGCTTCCGTACGCTTATCCACAAAACAAAGGAGTGGATCATGTCGGTGAAGCTGGAGCAGTCCTATACCAAGCAGGAGATCATGATCATGTACCTGAACATCTTCGAGTTTGGTAGCAATGCCTTCGGATTGCAGTCTGCTGCCAAGACCTTTTTTGGTAAAGATGCGAAGGACCTGGAGGTACAGGAGTCAGCTGTGCTGGTAGGTTTGTTTAAGAACCCGAACCACTATAGCCCGAAGTTTAATCCGGAAAATTCGAAGCATCGCCGCAACGTAGTTTTGTCGCAGATGGTGAAGTACGGCTACATGACACAGGCCGAGTACGACAGCCTGAAAGAAACTGATATCAAGCTCAAATACCGTGTCGAGAACCAGAATATTGGTCTTGCACCCTATTTCCGTACTGAAGCCAGTAAGTTTTTGCTGAAGTGGTGCCGCGAGAATGGCTACGACCTGTATGCCGACGGTCTGAAGATCTACACCACCATCGACTCACGCATGCAGACTTATGCAGAGCAGGCAGTGGAGGAGCATATGAAAGATCGCCAGAAAGAGTTTTTTGCACACTGGAAAGGCCGAAACCCCTGGATCGATCGCCAGGGAAAAGAAATCCCGAATTACCTGGAGAACGCTATTAAGCGTACCGACCGCTACCGCAACCTGAACAGACGCTTCGATGGCAACCAGGATTCTATTAACTACTACCTGAACAAGAAAATCCCGATGACCATTTTTACTTATGATGGAGAAAAGGAGGTTCAGATGAGTCCGCTTGACTCGCTCAAGCATTACAAACATTATCTGCAAACTGGTTTCATGGCTATGGAGCCGCAGACGGGGCACATCAAAGCTTGGGTAGGTGGCATCAATTACAAGCACTTCAAGTATGACCACGTGAAGCAGGGTGCTCGTCAGCCGGGCTCTACGTTCAAACCGTTCCTGTACACTGCCGCTATCGAGAATGGCTATTATCCTTGCTACGAGGTACTCGACACGCAGGTATGTATACCTTTGGGTGACGGCACTATGTGGTGTCCTAACAATGCCGATAATAAATTCTCCGGCGAGAAGTTCACGCTGCGCAATGCCATGGCAAAGTCCGTTAACTCGATCTCTGCTTTCCTGGTGAACAAACTTGGAGCAGAAACGTTGGTTAAGACCGCCAAACGTATGGGCATCTCAACACCACTGGAGGCTAATCCATCGTTGGCGCTTGGTGTAAATGACGTAACACTTTATGACATGGTGGGTGCGTATGGCACCTTTGTGAACAGTGGAACCTGGGTAGAGCCAAACTTTATCACCCGCATTGAAGACAAGCATGGCAATGTGCTGCACGAATTTGTGCCGAAGACGGTAGACGCCTGAGTGAAGAAACTGCTTACATGATGGTGCACATGCTCAAGGCTGCGGCAGAGCCGGGCGGTACTGCTTACTACGGCCTGCGCCACCGCAACGGACTTAAGAACGAGATTGGCGGTAAGACTGGTACAACCCAAAACTACTCTGATGCCTGGTTCATGGGTATAACGCCGGACCTGGTAGCTGGTGCCTGGGTTGGTGGTGACGACCGTTCTATTCACTTCCGTACCATTGCGTTGGGTCAGGGCAATAAACTGGCCATGCCGATCTATGGAAACTTCCTCCAGAAGGTATACGCCGACAAGACCTTAGAAGCTACAAGAGATCCTTTCCCTAAACCTTCTACGCCTTTATCGGTAGAATTAGATTGTTCTAAGTATAACAACGGCATGTCAGTAGACTCCGTTCAGCAGGATCAGTTTTATCAAACACCTGCCCCGATCGACTTAGATGCTTTCTAATGAAATTTGAGCATGGCTGCAAACGAGAAGCTACGGGAGAAGATTTCCCATCTACCACATAAACCGGGCATTTATAAGTTCTTCGATGATGAAGGCATCATTTATGTAGGCAAAGCGATTGATATCAGGAAGCGTGTCAGCTCCTATTTCAATCGCTCTGCACAGCATAATAAAAAGACGCTGAAGCTGATCTCCAAGATCAAGGACATCGAATTCACGATAGTGGATACGGAAGCTGATGCTTTTTTGCTGGAAAACAACCTCATCAAGCAGTACCAGCCCAAGTATAACATCCTGCTTAAGGATGGAAAAACTTACCCTTACATTTGCATTGTAAATGAGCGCTTTCCGCGTGTCATCAGCACGCGTAATAAGATCAATGATGGTTCCCGCTACTTTGGCCCATACCCTAGCGGCACCACCATGCATATTGTACTGGACCTGATTCGGACTTTATATCCACTCCGTACCTGCACCTATAACCTGTCTCCAGAAAACATTGCTGCTGGTAAGTTTAAGGTTTGCCTGGAGTATCACATCGGTAACTGTAAAGGCCCTTGTGAAGATTTGGTAGATGAAACAACGTACAACCAGTACATTGCTCAGATCAAGAACATTCTCTCAGGT
>NZ_AKIS01000026.1:0-36924 GCF_000277005.1 Pontibacter sp. BAB1700
TTGCTTCTTTACCACAAGATTTCAATTCACCCCGTCAATCAAAATTCAATAACCCATACCTCTCAAACTCCTAAACTCCCCAACTCCTAAACTTATAAGAATTCCTCAATATCACCCGCGCCTTCCCGCAGCACTTCGAAATTGTTGGCAGCGTCGACTACGGTAGAGGCTACGTTGTTGCCAGGGCCACCGTCTATTACACCATCTACCAGGTTGCGGTATTTTTCATAGATCAACTCTGGGTCGGTGCTGTACTCAATCACTTCGTCTTCGTCGCGGATGGAGGTGGATAGGATCGGGTTGCCAAGCTCCTGCACCAGTGCCAGGGCTTATTTTATTGTCGGGCACGCGTATACCTACCGTTTTTTTCTTGCTGCCGGCATAGCGCGGCACGCGGCTGCTGGCGTCGAGCACAAAGGTAAAGGGACCGGGCAGCGCCTTTTTCATCACCTTGTAAGTGGGCGTGTCGATCTTGGCGTAGTCGGAAATGTGGGTCAGGTCGGAGCAGATGAAAGAAAGGTTTACCTTGTCGGGTTTTACACCTTTGATCTGGCAGACACGCTCCACCGCCCTGGTATTGTGAATGTCGCAGCCAAGGCCGTAAATGGTGTCGGTCGGATAGATGATAATGCCGCCGTTGCGAAGGATCTCGACGGCTTCCTGTATTTTTTTTGGCTGTGGATTGTCCGGGTGTATCTGGAGGAAAACAGCGTTGGCCATAGTTTGGGTTTGCTTGTTAGTGCATAAAGTAAGGCATACTGCATAAAAGCCGTCTGCGTTGCAGGTATAGCCCTTGAGGTTGGTAAATAGAGACTTTAGGACAGATGCCAGCTCAAAATTAGTCAGATAAGCAAGATTAGTGTTATTTTTGTAGCCTAAACTAAACGAGCCCGGAACCTACATCCTTATCCGGGACTATTAATTACATTATGGCTAACGAAGTCACTCCACGCAGACGCGTCAAGAAAGAGAAAAGCATGTGGATACCCGGCATCATTGTGCTGCTGCTATTCCTGTTTGTGAGCTTTTCCTACTATGCCTACCAGATCGTGTATACCGCTAACGTAGACACCAAAGGGCAGGACACCTATGTATATATCCCAACCGGCGCTGACTACAAGCAGGCCCTCGACTCCGTAGAGGCAACCGGCGTGATCATCGACCGCCTGTCGCTGCGCTTCATGGCCAAGCTCATGGACTACGACGAACTGGTGAAGCCGGGCAGGTACAAGATCGAGAACGGCTGGGGCAATCGCCAACTTATCGGCGTATTGCGACTGGGAGAGCAGTCTCCGCTAAAGCTCACCTTCAACAACATCCGGCTACGAAGTCAGCTGGCCGAGAAACTGGCCACATCCGTAGAGCCATCGGCTGCCGAAATAGACAGCCTGCTCAATGACCAGGAGTACCTGCAAACGCTCGGTTTCGACACCACCACCGTGGTGAGCATGTTCATCCCAAATACATACGAGGTATACTGGACCATCACGGCACCGGAACTTATGCAGCGCATGAAGACTGAGTACGACCGCTTCTGGACGGATGAGCGCAAAGCCAAGGCTGAGAAGATGGGGCTCTCTCCAAAAGAGGTTTCCACGTTGGCTTCTATTGTGCAGGCTGAGACGATCAAGAACGACGAAAAGCCACGTGTGGCCGGCGTATACCTTAACCGACTGCAGAAAGGCATGAAACTGGAGGCCGACCCGACTGTGGTTTATGCGGTGCGTGACTTCTCGATCCGCCGCGTGCTCAACGTGCACCTGCAGCACGACTCACCTTACAACACCTACCGATATGCAGGCTTGCCTCCGGGCCCGATCAACGTGCCGGATATCTCCAGCATTGACGCGGTGCTAAACCCGGAAAAGCATAAGTACATTTACTTCTGCGCCAAGGAAGACTTCTCCGGCTACCACAGCTTTGCCGTGACGCATGCCGAGCACATTGCCAATGCTCGCCGCTATCAGCGAGCACTGACGCAGCGGAATATTTTGAAATAATTGTTGATCGTTAATTGCTGATTGTTGTTCGCTAAACTTGAGCAGGTATAGCATTTCTGAAACACGAGCTAGTTAACCACGCTATACTCTCCGCAATCATCTTCCATCAATTAACAATCAACAACCAATAATTAACAATCAACATGTTCGAATCAGAAGTACAGATACGCGTACGCTACGCCGAAACCGACCAGATGGGCTATGTCTACTATGGCAACTATGCGGCCTACTATGAAGTGGCCCGCACGGAGGTGTTCAGAAGGCTGGGGATACACTACAAGGAGATGGAAGCGACCGGCACTATGATGCCTGTGCTGGAACTCAAGTGCAAGTATATCCGCCCGGCCAAGTACGACGATCTGCTGACGATTAAGCTCTTTCTTAAGCACAAGCCGCATGGCTCGCGTATAAAGTTTGAGTACGAGGTGTATAACGAGGAACAGACACTGCTGAATGTGGGAGAGACCACGATGGTGTTTGTCGATATGAAATCAGGGCGCCCGACGGCTATACCTGCGCTCATACACCAGAAGTTGGACGGATACTATAGCGAATGAGGCTGAACCAGCAATATCTGAAGCGCCGCAGAGCGTATCGCAAATTCATCGTGTTCCTGAAGAGGTGGCGCTTTAACAACGGCCAGTCTTCGGTATACGATGTGGCCGATGTGTTGCTGGGCGAGCTCAGGCTGGATTCCATTACCAAGCGTGCCTCATACATGGCCTTTAACTTCACGCTGGCCATATTCCCGACCATCATCTTTCTGTTCACGCTCATACCTTACATGCCCAGCATTCTGTCGCTGGACCTGGGCGAGAGCATTCTTAACTTTCTGGCTGACTTTCTGCCCGAGGAGATGTACACCGTGGCCTACGGCACCATCGATGACATTGTGAACAAGCCACGTGGGGGACTGCTCTCCTTCGGTTTTCTCTTTGCCCTGATTCTGTCCACCAATGGTATCATGTCGTTGATGGATGCCTTCGACAAAAAATACCATACCTTCTATAAGCGGCCATACCTGAAAAAGCGGGTGATTGCCACGGTCCTCACCGTAGCGCTTTCATCTATCCTGTTTCTGGCAGTGGCGGCGATCTTCTTTGGGCAGTGGATCTTAGATGTGTTAGTTTTTTACGAGGTCGTGACCGAGAGCTATACCTATACTCTGATCGTGATGCTGAAGTACGTGGCGATCATACTGCTCTTTCTGCTGGCAACCTCGCTCATCTACTACTACGTACCAGCCATACAGGACAAGTGGCCTTTCTTCTCGGCAGGCGCTGTGGTAGCAACCATCCTTATTTTTGTGGTATCGATGATCTTCTCGCTTTACATTAGTGCTTTCGATACCTACAACAAATTTTACGGCTCCATCGGGGCCTCATCGGTTTGATGATCTGGCTTGACTTTGTGTCCATGATCCTGATCCTGGGTTTTGAGATCAATGTGAGCATTGATACGGTGACGAAGCGACTTACCCGCAAGACAGCCCAAACTGCTGAGAAAGCCACTTCGGCAGCGGCATAGTGTAAAATCAAGGTATAGATTCTTGGGGAGCGCCTTCGGCTAACGTGTATTCTTGAAAAATTTTCAGCTTATAAATCAGCCGCTTATGCCTTTGTGGCACGAACAAGCGAAAAATAATTGCGTATAGTTTTGAAAATTCGGCTCAGCACTATACTTTTGTGCTCGATTCAATTACAGAGAGTTGGCGGAGTGGTCGAACGCGGCGGTCTTGAAAACCGTTGACTGTAACAGGTCCGGGGGTTCGAATCCCTCACTCTCTGCTGGTAGCGATACCAAAGAGCAAAGCCCATCAATCACCGATTGATGGGCTTTTTGTTTTAGGCCCTGGTCAAGACTTTTAACTTGCTTCAGGATGCCTTGCTTGAGTTATACCTATTTCTCTGTTCCCAGACTGGCTTCTGCTACCTCCGGTTTTCCTATGGAAGCCTTGTACACGATATACCCTTCCAGTTCCTGCCCGTCCAGCATAGTTCTTTTGATTTTGGTAGGGTAGCCGTCCTGATTATATTCATAGCTGCAGGTATAGGAGAGGTCTTTCCGGACATTGCCATCCCGGTCTTTCACCGTGTACCTGGTGATGTTGTGGCTGCGGTAAGGCAGTTCCAGCGGCATAAACCTGGCTTCGAGGGGCAAACTTTGCAGGTAGCCGGGCTTTTCGTCGTATTCCAGCTCAATGGTCAGGTAGGAAGTTTCGGAGCTTGGGACGAAGAAAGCCGCTTTTTGGAGCTTGCCCTGCTTATTATAGGTATAGTTTATCTTTTTATGGATATACCTTGGGTCAGCGTCATATATTAATGTATGATTCAGGTTTGAGTTATTGTAGTGGTAAAAAGAGGAGGTCAATCTTTTTACGGAGTCGTATTGATGTGTAATATGATTCCTTAACGAACGCCCATGCAGGTATACAATTTGTCCTTCTCTAGGTATGAGGCCATCCTCTGACCTGGTCCAGATTGTCTCTTGCCTCCTTATAACGGAATCACTTCTGTCCCAGCCAA
This sequence comes from Pontibacter sp. BAB1700, assembly GCF_000277005.1. Classification (NCBI taxonomy): domain Bacteria; kingdom Pseudomonadati; phylum Bacteroidota; class Cytophagia; order Cytophagales; family Hymenobacteraceae; genus Pontibacter; species Pontibacter sp. BAB1700. The sequence continues at coordinate 4,526 of NZ_AKIS01000026.1, forward strand.
TGGGGCCCACATCAGGTCTGTAATTTACTTCGGCTATTTCATCCTTAAACCAATGGACAGGTTCTCTGAAGTAATCATCAAAATAGGTATAGGTCACCTCCTCATAAAAGTTAGGACGATTAGTCGTAACGCTGTATATCCTTCCCTGGTCATAATAGAAGTCATGGGTCGTGCTGCCGATCACCACTTTTTGTGGGTATAACTTTTTTATTTCTTCCTCGCCATTGGAACAGGAGGCCAATACGGCGGCCAGCAAGGGGAGCAGGAGTAAAGCTTTAATTCTCATAGGCTGCTGATGTTAGAGAAACGTAAAAACTTTACTAAATATAATTATATTTTAATTAACATCAAGCAGAACCTATTGTATTTCAATTGATTGTTTTACTGGTTCAGGTATAGCTATAACTTTTACTGTGGTTAATAAAAGCAGGCTAATATTTATTTTTTCTCCAGCAGGCCGTGGAAAATAAGACTTGCCAGGCCCTCATACACGGCAGAAGGGGTGTAGTTGATGTCTTGCATCAGTTCCGGGGGGACCTGACTGATAAACTCGGGATCCAGGATTTTCTCCAGTGCACTAGCGTAGAGCAGCACGGCTAGTGAGATGTTTGCGTCCTTCCGGATAAAGCCTTTTTGGTTGCCCTCATCCAGCAAAGTTTTGAACCTTTTAAAAGCTGCTTCAGCGCGGTACTGCTGGAGCAGTTGCCAGGTTTTTGGGGTATGCTTCCGGATGTCGGTGAGTAACTGTCCGTTGATACGGGCGAAGCGCTGCCCGACTGTGCGAAAAACCTGCTCTGCCTTACTGACAAAGTTGGAAGCTTCCTGTTGAAGCAGGCTTTCTACATCACGCTGCAGTTCTTCCAAATAGTTTTTGATGACGGCATGCAGCAACTCTTCTTTTCCTCTGAAATACTGGTAAAGCGTTTTTTTGCTCATGCCCAGCTGTTTTGCCAGGTCAGCCATCAATACTTTACTGTAACCTTGGTTGAAAAATTGTTGCTGAGCCTCCTGTAAAATCAAGGCCTTCGGGGTATTTATCGTATCCATTTATTAAGGTGTGCTTTATTTTCGCCGGTCTTGCTGTAAAGTTATGAAGAGCAGAGACCGGGAAACTGTATACAACAAAAAAATCTCCTGCAGTCAGCATAATAGCTGACAATAGCAGGAGATTTTCAGATTATAATCACCTAAGTTAAACCGGATGGCTTAAGCTATGTTTTGAAGCTTTTGAGCCAGAGGGGATTACGCCAGTTTAACGTTTACAGCATTCAATCCTTTCGGGCCTTTCTCAACCTCAAAAGTTACACGATCATTTTCCTTGATCGTATTCACCAGGCCATTCTGATGCACAAAGACACGCTCTTGCGTAACGTGGTCCTGTATAAAGCCATAGCCTTTCGATTCGTTGAAAAACGAAACAGTACCCTTACGGATCAGGTCAGCCGGGTCAAGCTCCGCCTGTTTAGCGACACCGATCTGGATGTCTTCCTGTTTGATGTCTTTTTTCTTCTTCGTAGGGTCTGGCGGCGTATCCGTGATATTGCCGAACTCATCCACGTAGGCGAACATTTCCTCTACGTCTTTGCCCTTGTCAGAATTAGCCTTGCGCTCCTCGCGCTTCTGCTCTTTGTCTTGTCTTTTCTTAAGTCTCTTCTTCTCTTTTTCTTTTTTACTGAAGGTTTCTTGTGATCTACCCATATATGCTGTTAAATGATCTATAAAATGATGGTATGCTGGTATGCAGGCTTTTTAGTACCTGAACAGGAAGTTTGTGCCATTGCGAATCCACTTTTCAAAAAATGAATTGTCGTTATATTCGCCGGTTACAAGCTCGAAGTCGGGTTGGTCTTTGTTTGTACGAGAGTTCATGAACTTTGGGAGGGAATCCTGATTGTTTGGGGTCCAGTCCTGTCCTTTTTGGAGGGCTACGCAGATGTACTCGCGAGTGGTAGTGTCTACCAGGTATCTTCTATTCATCGTAAGGAGGGGTTAGGTGAAACATTGCCAGGGCGGCATTCTAATAACGGGAGAGTGGTGCAAAACATGCACATCGAAATGAAAAAAAGCCTCACCCGCAGGTAAGGCTTTTTTCGAAATGACTTATATCTGAAAACTAAGCACGCTTAACGTTAATCGCGTTTAGTCCTTTTCTTCCTTCTTGCAGGTCAAAAGTCACTTTGTCGTTTTCCTGGATTTCATGTACCAGGCCAGTCACGTGTACAAAGTACTCCTGATCTGTGTTGTCTTCCTTAATAAAACCAAAACCTTTCAGGTCATTAAAGAATTTTACTGTTCCGTTATTCATTCTGTGTTGTTTAATTATATACCTACTACATAGTGGAAGGCATATAGGTTCATTTATTTTTTTTACAATGTACGATAAAAATTTTACAATTGCGAGGCCATGGCCGTTTAATAGAGGGGGCTGCAGACACTGTTGATCTTTGTGAATCTGATAAAGTGCGTCTGTGAGCTTTAAAAGCAGATATATGATGCAATGGCTGAAGAAATATTCTGAAATATAATTACTTAAGGAGACCTGCATTCGCCAAAAAGAAGCGAAAATAAATTGGCGTTCTGTGAAAAGTCTCTATATTGGCGGTTGAAATGAACAAGCAACAGAATTCTTATACCTTCTTTTTTTACTTTTTTCCTCCAAAGGACTGAAGCGGGAAAAGGTATATGTAACCATATAGGGGCCCCGCAGCAAGCGGGGCCTTTTTTATTTTAGACTAGCACGAGAGATGCATCTTACACAACAAAATTTCTATAGCGGCTTCGGTTTTAGCTTTTACTTTTTTGGTAAACGCCCGGGGCTGTATTGATTATACTTTAAAGTAAATTATCACCAGCGCCCCGGAGTATTTCTTCGGGGCGTTTTTTTTTTCGTATTCATATGAAAATCGCAATTCAAGGTATAGCGGGAGCATTTCATGAAGAAGCTGCCAGACTTCGGTTCAGCCATGAACCATTGAGATAGTGCCTTGCCTCACTTTCCGGGAACTGGCAGCGGCAGTTGCCTCCGGCTTGGCTGACAAAGGCATCATGGCAATAGAGAATACCATCTCAGGCACTATACAACATAACCTGGAACTGATAAGGGAGCAGCAACTGTGGATCAGTGACGAAGTGATCATGCGTATTCGCCAGCATCTAGGCGGGGTGCCCGGATCGTCGCTTCAGAGCATCCGCAAGGTATACTCCCACTACATGGCCCTGAACCAGTGCCGGCCCTTCTTTGAGGCCTACCCCGAGGTAGAGCTGATCGAGTCGGAGGACACGGCGCTGAGCATACGGGATGTGGCCATCGCAGGCTCTACGGAAATGGCTGCCATCGGCAGCGCGCTGGCCATCGCCCGAAACGGCCTGATCGTGCTCGGCAAAGAGATCGAAGCGAGCAAGCAAAACTATACTCGCTTTCTAATACTGGACAGGTTACCGCAGACACCTACTGCCTGCAACAAGGCTTCTATCAGCCTGGTGTTGAAATCGGATCCAGAGGCTTTTACACAAGCCATGGCACTGCTGCACAATTGGAACATACATCTTGCCAAAATCGAGTCGATGACTATACCTGGTCAGCCATGGCATTATCGCTACTATCTGGACCTGCGCTTTGAATCTGAAGGGCAACTGGCTCAGCTGCTCGCTGATATCGAATCACTTGCTGTATCCATTCAACTGCTAGGGAAATACACAGCACATACGCTATAATCAAATGATTATGTTCGATCCATCAACACGCATCCAAAGCTCCGAAACGGAAGCTATGAAAGACGGAATTACAATCGCTCAAACTAATACGAATATGAAATCTGTAGGTAAACTAAACACCCAAGAACAGCCGCTCATCATAGCGGGACCTTGCAGCGCTGAAACAGAGGAGCAGGTGCTGGCCACCGCTCACCAGCTGAAAGACGCTGGAGTAAGTATTTTCAGGGCTGGCATCTGGAAACCAAGAACACGTCCGGGCTCTTTTGAGGGTGTAGGTACGCCCGGGCTCGCCTGGCTGCAGCGGGTTCAACGGGAGACGGGCTTGCGTGTAGCAACAGAAGTAGCCAATACCATACATGTACAGCAGTGCCTCCAGCATGGCATTGATGTGCTGTGGATCGGTGCACGCACTACGGCCAACCCATTCGCTGTCCAGGAAATTGCGGATGCCCTGAAAGGTGTGGATATACCGGTGCTGGTTAAAAATCCAGTGAACCCGGATGTGCAACTTTGGCTGGGAGCCATAGAACGATTGGAGAAAGCAGGTATAAGTCAGACAGGTGCCATACACCGGGGCATCTCGCCGCTGGGCAAGTCGGTGTACCGCAACAATCCGGAGTGGAACATGCCCATGACACTGAAGGAGCTACGCCCTGACCTGCTGCTGATCAACGATCCCAGCCACATTGCCGGTAACCGTGAGTTGCTGGCAGGTATAGCCGAAACAGCACTGGCACTGCACATGGACGGCCTGATGATAGAAACGCACATTCAACCGGAAGCCGCCTGGAGTGATGCCGCTCAGCAGATAAGCCCGCAGGCGCTCAAAGAAATGCTGGCAAAACTGAGTGGTCGCCCACTGGCCGCTAATACCAGGTCGGCTGCTGACCTGAGCGACATGCGCCACTCCATTGATTACATCGATGAGCAACTGATTGATTTGCTGAGCTACCGCATGCAGGTTGCCGCCGAGATAGGCCAGTATAAAATGCAGCATGGCCTGCCTGTGTTCCAGGAGGAAAGATGGACGGAGCTACTGGAAAAGCACGCCAGCCTTGCCTCGAGCAAGAATCTCAATGAGGAGTTTATCACGCAGCTGTTCGACCGTATTCATCAGGAGTCGGTCAGGAGGCAGCATGGGGTGCTGCCGCTTATACCTGCAGGGTATAGCCTTCAGGCCACCACCACAGCACCAGAAGCCCTCCCAGCAGCACAATGCCAAACAAGAGCGATATTTTAGCGAGCAATCCTTTGTTTCCTAAAAAGCCAACCAGCGCACCTTTGAAGGCAATGTTGGACAGCCCGGCCACCAGGATCACGCGCCAGCCACTTTCAGGGGACAGGTTGCCCAGGTTCATCAGTCTGGAAGTAGAGAGGGTAATGGCATCCACATCGGTCAGGCCCGAAATGATGGCGACAATGTAAAGACCACTGTCTCCCAGGTAGTCTGCAGCGGCAGCAGTCGCCAGGATTACGAGTCCGTAGACAGCGCCGAAGACAAGGGCTGCCTTAAGCTGCGCCGGGTTTTCCTGCTCAGGCATCTGGTCGCTTTCCTCCTTGTTAGCGAAGTAAGCTACCAGGCCTGTCACGACCATAAGCGCAATAACCGCTAGTAGGGGAGGAGCTACCGCAGGCAGGGTGGTTGGCGCTACAATGACAACCTCCGTCAGAATGCGGATGAAGGAAACTGTGGAGGCGATGAAAATAACGATCGCAGCCATTTGCCCACTGCCCTTCGCATTTTTGGTTCGGCGGGCGTAGCTCACGGTGGTGGCTGTGCTGGAGATGAGTCCACCGAGCACACCACCCAGAAAGGTGCCTGCTCTGTTACCGAATATTTTATAGACGAAATAGCCCAGCAGACCGATGCCAACAATCAGTACGACCATCAGCCAGATGTTGTGCGGGTTCAGTACCTGGTAAGGTCCATATTCTGTATCCGGGAGTATAGGCAGAATGACAAGGGAGATCACGACAAACTGCATGATGGCTGTCAGGTCCTGCTGGCCGATGCGGGCCACGATTCCGTGCAGGGTAGCTTTCAGGTGTAGCAATACTGCTACGGTGGCACCCAGAGCTACGGCTACTGTCTTGCTACCGAACACCAGGTATGCGCCGATTACATACATCAGCAGGAGAGCAGCTTCAGTTGTCTGACCTATATCAGGAATAGGCTCTCTCTTTTTCAGCAGATTAGCCGCTACCACAATGGCCGCAGTAGCTAATAGTCCGGCTCCCACGATCCAGCCACCAAGTTGCTGCGCCATTAAGGCTGTAAGGCTACCAAAAAGCGTGATGAGGGGGAAGGTGCGTATACCGGCGATCTGTGCATTATCATGCTGGCGCTGAAGGCCTACCAACAGGCCTAATCCTAGTGAGATAGCTAGTACTTGGAAGAGTTCCTGTTCCATGCAGGTGGTGTGGTGACAATGGGTGTAGTGCTAAGATACTGCCCTAAATGATAAAAGTATAGCCTGGGCTATACTTTTATCTGATGGTTACAATATATACCTAAAGGTATGATCATCAATTACTGTCCTGCAGCAGTGTGCTGCTGATGCGTTTCAGTTCAGTTTCAGCAGCCTTTGCCTGGAACTGGATATCGATCAGTCGGTTTTCTGCTACAAGTTGGTTACGCTGCGCCTCCCGTAGCTCAATAGCCGTCAAAAGACCCAGACGATAGCGCTCCAGGGCAATGGCGGCATTCTCCTGTGCCAGTTTCAGGTTTGTTTCCTCCAGTTGCAGCAGCTGTAGTCTGTTGCTGTACTGGCTATATGCTCTGGCCAATGAGGCATCCAGCAGGTTCTGCTGACGTTGATACTCCAGGTTGGCAGACTCCAGGTTGATGCGGGCGTTCTGTGCCATCCGGTTGATGTTAAGCCCGTTGAAGATTGGCAGGCTCACACTCAGGCCATAGTTATAGCCACGGTTCTGGTTAAACAGGGGCGAGAATTCATTCAGAGGTTCGTTTTCTGAGCGGTTGAAGTTATAGGCACCTACCACACCGATCACAGGGAAACGACTGGCGCGAACTGCCTTGATATCCAGATTGGCAATCTCCCGGTTAATTTTCAGACGCTCCAGCAATGGGTTGTTGGCCAGCATACCTGCATCCGTATTCTTATAGCTCAGGCTAGGGTCTACTACGATCGAGTCTGTCACAACAAAATCGATATCCGGGTCGCGGCTGAGCAGTTGGTTCAGGTTGATCTTTGCATTCTGCAGCGCTTCCTGCTGTACCAGCAGTTCTGATCGGTCTGTGTTAAAATCTACCTGCGCGCGCAAGATCTCTACTTTGGCGCTCACACCCACCTCGTACTGCGCCTGGGCTATGTCCACCCGCGCCTGCGAGATGGCAATGGCATCTTCTATGGCCTGCATCTTCTGTGACTGGCGTACCACCTCAAAATAGTTGTCAGAAATAGCGGCAAGTGTGTTTTGCACTGTCTCGCGGGTAAACAAGATGCCGGACTTCTCGAGTGCCTTCAGCCGCTCATAGTTGATGAACATACCCATGCCGTCGAAGATGGTCCAGTTCAGGTTGATACTTCCGTTGATGTTGTTGGAGCTGGCGCCGTTACGGGTACGGTCCGGACCTGTCTGAAAGGACTGGCGGGAGTTGTTCTCACTAAAGGTGCGGCCGCCGCGAGCATCTACATTCGGAAGAAAACCAGCATTGCCACGGGTTACGTTGTTTTCTGCGATGGCCTCCTGCCGGGTGGCGATCTGGATGTCATAGTTGTTTTGAAGCCCAATGCGAATGGCATCCTGCAGCGAAAGCTGCTCCTGTGCGGCAAGTTTGTTAGGGAAGAGCAGCACTACTCCTAAAAGGAACAGCGCTGCAGCTCTAAGTGGGGACATTATATTTGAATGCAAAAGTTTAAATCTTAGCGTCAAAGATTAGATTTTTAGATATTATTTGCTCAGAACCGGCTCTCTGTCCTGCTTGCGCTCTTTTCTGCGTTCTAACTCTTCCTCTTCGTCTTTGTCCGACATCAGGGCAAGATTCGCCTCCGCAGATGAGAAGAAAGAGTAGATAGCCGGAATGATGTAAAGCGTCAGACCGGTGGCGAAGATCAGACCACCTACCACAGCTATACCCATGGAAACACGGCTTTCAGAACCGGCACCCAATGCCAGTGCAATTGGCAAGGTACCCAGGATCGTAGACAAACTCGTCATCAGGATAGGGCGGAAACGGGATACGGCGGCTTCTCTGGCTGCTTCCAGCTTGGTCAGCCCCTGTTCCTTCTTCTGGTTGGCAAATTCTACCAGCAGGATACCGTTCTTCGTTACCAGACCCACAAGCATGATCATACCGATCTGGCTGAAGATGTTCAGTGTCTGATCGAAATACCATAAACTCAACAAAGCTCCTGCCAAGGCAAGCGGCACCGTGAACATGATGATGATCGGGTCACGGAAGCTTTCAAACTGTGCTGCCAGGGCCAGGTATATCAGGCCGAGTGCCAATAAGAAGGCAAACATCAAGCTGCCCGAGCTCTCCTGGAAGTCTCTCGACTGGCCGGTCAGGGAAGTCTGGAAAGTCTCGTCCAGTACATCCTTCGCAATAACATCCATAGCCTCTATACCATCGCCGATGGTATAGCCTTTAACCAGCGTAGCGCTGAAAGTAGCCGCGGCAAAACGGTTGAAGCGGTAGATCTGTGGCGATGAACTTTCTTCTTTCAGCTCGATCAGGTTGTCAAGCTGGATCAGTTCACCGGCGTTGTTTTTCACGTAAAGGCTGCGCAGGTCGAGAGGTTCGCTGCGATTCTCACGGGCTACCTGCCTAAGATCTGGTACTGCTTGCCGCCGCGCACAAAGTAACCGAAGCGCTGACCGCTCAGGCCAAGCTGCATGGTCTGGGCCACATCGCGCACGCTCACACCCATCGACAGGGCTTTCTCACGGTCTATCTCAACGCGGAGTTCTGGTTTGTTAAACTTCAGGTTTACATCCACAAAGTTGAATTCCGGACTCTGGCGTGCTGCTTCCAGGAAAGGAGGAATAATTTCGCGCAACTTGGCCATACTCTGGGCCTGCACTACATAAGATACCGGCTGACCGGCACCTCGTCCACCTCCCAAGCCTTTGTCACCGGCAGCGAAGGCACGGGCACCCGGTATTTGGTTAAGCAAGCCAGGAAGTTCCTCTACAATTTGCTGCTGCGATTTCGTACGGTCTTGAGGGTCTACCAGGCGGAGACGTATGAAACCTGAGTTAGAGTTACGCGTCATGGTAGTCATACTGCTGATGCCCTGCACCGAGTCATTCACCAAGGCAGAAAGCTCGTTCATATACCTGTCCATAAACTCGAAGGAAGCTCCTTCAGGACCAGTAGTTTGAATACGAGGCCGCTTCTGTCTTCATCCGGCGTCAACTCAGAACGCATGGTGGAGAACTGCCACCAAATGATACCGGCAGACAGGATAACCAGTACAAAGGCCACCCAACGGTAGGTCAGGAAGCTGTTCAGACTGCTTCTGTAGGCATTGGTCAAACCGGCGAAGAAAGGCTCTGTTTTGCGGTAGAACCAGTTTGGTCTGTCACGGTGCTTCAGCATGCGCGACGACATCATCGGGGTCAGCGTCAGCGACACGAAGGAGGAAATAATTACAGAGCCTGCCACCACGATACCAAATTCACGGAAGAGACGGCCGGTCGTGTCCTCGAGGAAGGCTACCGGCATAAACACAGCTGCCAGGGCAATGGTCGTGGAGATAATGGCAAAGTAGATTTCACTGGCACCTTTCTTGGCGGCCTTCATCGGTTCCTGCCCATCTTCAATGCGGGAGTAAATGTTCTCCAGCATTACGATTGCATCATCCACTACCAAACCAATGGCCAGTACGATACCCAGCAAAGTGAGCACGTTGATGGAGAAGTTCATCAAATACATGATGAAGAAAGCACCGATAAGCGAAACAGGTATAGCCACCACCGGAATGATAGTAGAGCGCCAGTCACGCAGGAAAAGGAAGATGATCACCACTACCAGACCGAAGGCGATGAAGATGGTTTCCTTCACCTCGGCAATGGAGGCCCTTACATATTTCGAGTTATCAAAGCCGATGGTCAGTTCCAGGTCTTCCGGGATGTCTTTTTTGATGAACTCCAGTCGGCGGTAAAATTCGTCGGCAATCTCCACCTGGTTGGTGCCTGGCTGCGGAATGATCACAACACCGATCATCGGTACGCCGTTGTAGCGCAATACCGTTTTTTCGTTTTCAGGGGACAGCTGCGCATAGCCGATGTCGCGGAAACGAATCAGGCGGTTGGCATCTTCGCGCACCACCAGGTCGTTGAACTCTTCTGGCGTAGAGATACGTCCCATGGTTCTCACCGAGAGCTCCGTTGTAGCGCCCTCGATGCTGCCCGATGGTAGCTCCACGTTCTGGCGGGCCAGTGCGTCGCGTACTTCCAATGGAGTAACTTGTAGCGCAGAAAGCTTATCAGGGTCCATCCAGAGGCGCATGGAGTAGCGCTTGTCACCCCAGATGTTAATGGCACTCACACCCGGTATTGTCTGCAACTGCTCTTTGAACACGTTCTGACCGATGTCAGACAAGTCCAGCAGGGAACGGGTTTCGCTGCGTATACCCAGGAAGATAATCGGGTTGGCATCCGCGTCGGCTTTGGATACGGTAGGAGGCTCAGCATCCTCTGGCAGTCGGCGCTGCGCTCTCGACACGCGGTCGCGCACGTCATTGGCGGCGGCCTCCAGGTCTACACCCAGGTCAAACTCGACGGTAATGTTACTGTTGCCCTCGCTGCTCGACGAGGTAAGCGTGCGTATACCTGCAATACCGTTGATAGACTCCTCAAGCGGCTCTGTGATCTCTGATTCAATCGTTTCGGCATTAGCACCGGCATAACTGGTCGATACGTTCACGATTGGCGGGTCCACGCTTGGGTACTCACGCACGCCAGGTAGGTGATACCGATGATACCGAACACGATGATCGTGATGCTCATCACGATGGCGAGCACCGGGCGCTTAATACTTATATTTGATAAACTTGCCATAATTGTCTTTTACTAAACAGACCGGGAAACAGAACAAAGGTTCATCCCTTCCTCAATCATGCTAACGCTACTAAAGTCGTTATTGTGCATCTCCAGATGTTACTACTCTTCTGATATTTAAGTCAGAACCGGGGCGTGTCTGCAATATACCCGAGCTGATGATGGTGTCACCGGGCTCTACTCCTTCGATGATCTGAATCAGCGTTTCGGAGCGTTGGCCAATCTTCACCATTTTAGGCTGGGCCTTCCCGCCTTTGGCCAGGAAAATTTTGTGGCCCGTTGCCTCCGGTATGATTGACTCTGTAGGGATCAGGATAGCCTCGTCCATGTCTTCCAGGCTAAGGCTCACCTTCACGAAAGCACCGGGCTTTATCTCCTGGTTCTTGTTCTCGTACAGGGCACGCAACTGCAGGGTGCGTGTCGCCGGGTCGATATTCGGTTGTATGGCATAAATGCTGGCCTCATACTGCTCTGCACTGCCTTCGGAGGTAAAAGTGATCTTATCGCCTACTTTTACGGACTGGCTGTAGCGGCCAGGTATAGAAAAGTCGATTTTAACAGGGCTGATATCCACAATGCGGGCCACAGGGGAGGTTGGTGTAACATAACTGCCTTCACTCACCTGGCGCAAACCGATCACACCATCAAAAGGGGCACGTACATAGGCTTTGTCCAATGTTGCTCTCAGCGCCTGGATGTCTGCTGTGGCAGTAGCCAGCTGATTGCTCACCTGGTCGTACTCCTGACGGCTGATGTATTCTTTTTCGAGCAGGGTGCGCTGGCGCTCTTCCATGTCCTGGTACAGCTTCTGGTTAGACTGTAACTTGGCCAGTTGGGCGCGCAGGTCTGCGTCGTTCACGGTCATGAGCAACTGTCCTTTCTTCACCTGAGCGCCTTCTTTGAAGTTGATAGCCGTTACGCGGCCTGAAATTTCGCTGCGCAACTCCACATCTTCGTTCGGTATAACGGAGCCGGTAGAGGTAATCTTGTTCTGGAAAGCGGTAGGGGAGACTACAAACACGTCCACGGCCACCTTCTGGGCCATAGGGCCGCCACCAGGACCGCTTGCCTGTGCTTGTTCGTTACCAGAAAATACTTTGTTGTATAGCAGGTAACCCACAACAGCGGCTACTACCAGGAGAAGGATTGTTTTGACAGTTTTGTTCATTTAAGTTTAAACTTCGATTAAGGTGATCTAACCTCAAAGGTAAAAATTACGGTTTGTATTTAACGTATAGACAATAGCGAAAAACGACTAAATTTACATGCTTATCATGGTATAATAAAGCATGTGGTAGTTGAACTCTACCAACAGGCACTATTGTAAGACAAACGGCGGCTTCAGAGGTTTAAAATGAGATTAAAAGAAATTGCACAAAGGCATGAGCGACAGCAAGAAAAACTTTTTTGAGGATGTGTATGAGGTGGTTAAACTGATCCCGGAGGGGCGGGTGACCTCTTACGGGGCCATTGCCAGCTACCTGGGCTCAAAAGGGTCTGCCCGCATGGTCGGTTGGGCGCTCATCGCCTCCCAGCCGTTTGCCGCTATACCAGCGCATCGTGTTGTAAACCGGGTAGGTATGCTGACGGGCAAGCAGCACTTCGAAGCTTCCAATGCCATGCAGGAGCGCCTGGAACAGGAGGGAGTGAAGGTGGAGAATGACCAGGTGGTGGAGTTTGAGAAGCTGTTCTGGGAGCCGGCGAAAGAACTGCTATAAGTTTGGGAGTTGAGGAGTTGGAGAGTTTGGGAATTGCCAGATAGGGAAGGCTCTGGCTATTGCATGACACTCACATTGGCAGAGGGACTCAGCTCACGGACTTTAATTGCCCTTTGCAGCCGGGGACGGTTGTAGCGCTGCACCAGGATGGGGTATAGGTTCAGGATCACATTCAGAGACATCAGCCATAGCGACTGCTTTATTCCATAGTATAAGGCTACCCAGGCAGCGCTTGCCAGTACGATGAAAAAGATGACTAAGTGCCGAATTCAGATTGCCGGGTATTGTATTCAAGCTTCTTTAATGCCTGCAGGTCCTTTTTAACGGGGTTGGCAGCTTTGTGAAGCTTCTCCCAGCCTACCCATACCAGTAACTTCCGGAAAATATTGACACCGAGCCAGCTGTATACCTTGCCATCCCTTTCCCAGTCTTTGCCATTATAATAAGTAGCTGTCAGCTTTGGTTTGAATGTTTGCATGAGCGATGACACACTCGTCATCAGCATGAAATTAAGAGCCCAGGCAAATGAAAAGGAAGTAACGCCCAGCAGGTAGGCTACAGCCAGTATCATGCTGACGGCAAACAGGGAAATGAAGAAAGTGCTCAGGTAGTTAGACATGGCGGCAATTAGAGAACTTACCTCTGTAGCGTAATTACCCAGCTGTCCTGATTTGGGGTTTGGTTATTTACGGTGAGGTCTTCTACTTTTTGCGTGCGTGGGCAGCACTCTGTTGGTCCGGTGCTGGAGACGGCAAGCCTGATCGTGTCTGTCTGGTCTAAGGCGGTAATGTAATAGGCTGTCACTTCCGGAGTCAACGCAACTACTACGTAGTTAGCCTCAAATTTAAACGGAGCAGCTTGCCTGGCGCCGTTCTGCATGTAGTAAACTTCCACATCCTCCTGGTTTAACTGTGCGTTGCTGCCAAACAGCAGGTCCTCGCCGTTTTCCGCAGACTTAATCGTAAAGGCAAAAGCGTCTTCAGACAGGCAGTCTATCCCTTCGCATTCGTCTTTGCAGGCAAACAAAAAGGGGAGGAGCAGGAGGAGCAATAAGTTAAGTTGTTTCATATGTATGTTAGTTCTGTCGTTTTGCGCTTGCTTCTACTTGCTTCAGGTACGCAATTGTCTCCTCAGAAAATAGCATGGGCTTCGTTTTGTCCTTTTTAGCAGCTTTGTTGTACAGGTATACAAACTGAAATGGATCATCGATGTTAGCGATAAGCTTCTTCTTCAACCCATTGCGTGCGATCACATCGGCCATGTAAAAGCCGGGTATATGACCGCTCATTCCAATTACCTGCTGTTTCAGCTCTGAGGTGCTGTAAGTTTTGGTACCTGCCGCTATCTCGCGTATGGCTTCGTCTACCTTTGGAAGCTGTTTTTCACCGAGTTCCAAAATGTATCCTCCATACCGCATATCCTCGGGCACGCTTTCTGCCATCGTGTAGTGCTTGTCAATAAGGTCAGGAGATCCTTCGTTCAGCAATAGCTGCAGCATTTGTACCAGACTTTCGTCTTTCTCATCCACCACATATTTCTTCTGCTTTCTGACTGCGTGGTGGAGTTCATGGCCACCCAGAATACCATACTTCTCCCGATCATACACATAGGTTCCCCATAGGGTCAGCACCACATTGCCATGATTAGCCACTGCATCGTTGCCCAGGGCGTTAAAGTATAACGTAAGCTCTGGTTTTGTTTGGTGCATGCGCTTTGGGAGCATAGAGTAGGTCTCAACGTAGAGCGAAGCAAGGTAAGCATCCTGATCATTGAGTATATTTTGCAGATAATCTCTTAGCTGTAGCTCGTTGGCTTTGTTAAAATAAATCAGGTACGTATTGTAATGTTGCCGTGGGTTCTTCAGTCGTTCCTGTAATAAACTATCGTGCTGGGGCATGTACACCACCTCCAGATCTTTGCGAAAGCGGTTGAGGTATTTCTCGTTATAAGCGTGATTTTGAATGTACTGATTGTTGCCTTCAAGGCTGAGGAAATTTTTCCAAAGCTCATCGCTTACCCTTTTGCCTTGACGGAGACTATCGGTCAGTTCGAAATAGCGGGTTGCCGCCTCGGCGTCTATCTTCTGGGCCTTGGCAAAACAGCTGCAGGTGAGTAAGATTAGTAGGGTAAGGAGTGTTTTCATGTGAAAGTTTGAGTGATTGTGTTGGGTTACTATCTGCCAGCAGCTATATCTACTCCTAACTATCTGGGCTATGTATGGCGTATTGCAGAGATGTTTAAGCATTACCGGTTCAGGCAGTATAGCATTGCACTAATATATGGATAATTTTGACAAAGCTTATACCCTGAAAAAGAAAAAGGCACCACCTTACGGCAGCGCCTTTTACCACTCTAACAAAAATTGCCGCCGGTGGAGGCTGGGAAACTACATCCCCGACAGCGGCTATTTTCATAGCCTACAGAAATCTCTATGCAGCACTAAGGGGCTTCTGTCTTCCCCGATAGCGATGCAAGTATAGACACTCCTTAGCTTACAATTTTAACTTTTAGACAAGCGACCGTTTCAGGTACCCTTACAGCAGGTATAGCACCCCGCAGGCTGTACACGGCATCATGGCTGCACTTCGGGTGGCAGGTATAGCCGCTCGTCTAAAAGCGCCTGTCGGTTAGGGACTTGATGTGCAGAAAACGTAACTTTGCAGCATGGAAGTAAAATTGAACGCAGCGCGTGAACTGGAGGTAAAGGGGTGGAGTCTGCCGGATGTGCGCAACATCACCCAGAACAGGCTGCTGCTGCACCTGCTTTTCTGGGCGGTATATGTTTGCTTTTTCGGCTTGCTATACGGTAGCTACATCGACGACTACTATAATGCCTTCATGATCGAGCTCATTGAGCAGCCGTTCAAGATGCTGCTGGTTTACTTTAACATGTACTTCCTGATGCCGCAATACCTGCTGCAGCAGCGCTACATGGAATTCGCCGTATACCTGCTCCTGATGATGGGGGCCATTGGCATCCTGATGCAGTTTGTGCTGATGCCGCTGCTCATTCACCCCCTCATCTGCCCCACCACCTGTACCAACGACAACCTGACGCTCTACCGCTTCGTGCGCAACATCGTGAACCTGGGCTACCTGGTGTCGATCACAGCGACGATCTACCTGCTCAAAAACTGGTACCGCGACCAGCAGGCCACGCAGTCGCTGGCGAAGGACAAGCTCGAGGCTGAGCTCAAATTCCTGAAGGGGCAGATCCACCCGCACTTCCTGTTTAATACGCTTAATAGCCTGTACTCGCTTACGCTCCGTAAATCCGAAAATGCGCCGGAGGTGGTGCTGAAGCTGTCGGGCCTGATGGATTACATGCTCTATGACGCCGCAGCTGCCAAGGTGCCGCTGGAGAAGGAACTGAACTACATCCAAAACTACATTGCCCTGGAGCGCATCCGCTACGGTGACCGTGTGGATATCGCCTATACCGAGTCGGGAGGTATAGCCGGCAAGCAGATTGCCCCAATGATGCTGCTGCCTTTTGTGGAGAATGCCTTTAAGCACGGCGTGAGCACCGAAACCGAAAATGCCTGGATACGGATAGACGTGAAAGTGCAAGGTAATACACTGGCTGTGCTGGTTGAGAACTGCAAATGCGGTGAAAAAGCGAGTGAAAGCAACCGGGATTTTGCGTCAGGTATAGGCCTGAAGAACGTGCGCCGACGTTTGGAGCTGCTTTACGAAAACAGGTATAGCCTGGAAGTAGAGGACGAGCCGGAGAGCTATGCCGTGCGCCTGGAACTGGATTTAGGGGAAGGGTAAGATTTTTGAGCGGTTGCCTACCACTTCCCTTCCCAAGAGGGGTCAGAGGTGGGTTAACGTTTGCGTATACAGCTTAATACAGTAAGGAAAAATCAAAGGCCCACGACAACTTATCTTGTGCCATACCTGAATAGAACATGAAACTACGCTGCCTGATAGTAGACGACGAGCCCCTGGCGCTGGATGTGCTGGAGACCTTTGTAGAACGCCTCGATAACCTGGAGCTGGTTTGCCGCTGCAGCAATGCCGTGGAGGCCTATAATTGCCTGCAGAATGAGCACATCGACCTGATGTTCCTCGACATCCAGATGCCTAAGCTCACAGGTATAGATTTTCTCAAGTCGCTGCCCAATCCTCCTAAGGTGATCTTTACCACCGCCTACCGCGACTACGCCCTCGACAGCTATGAGCTCAACGCTGTGGACTACCTGCTCAAGCCCATCGCCTTCGACCGCTTCCTCAAAGCCGTGGCCAAGGTGACACCCGCTGAGCCTAAAGGTATAGCTACCCCGATTTCAGGTATAGCACAAACCGAACCGGACTACAAGGAAGCCTTCATCTACCTGAAAGCTGACAAAAAAATGGTGAAGGTGATGCTGGCCGATATTCTTTACATCGAGAGCCTGAAAGACTACATCCGGGTGAAGACCGACACAAAAGAGATCATCTCTTACCAGAAGATCTCGTTCCTGGAGGAGAAGCTACCCACCGACAAGTTCCTGCGCATCCATCGTTCCTTCATCATCTCCCTAGATAAGGTACAGGCCTTCTCCGCCACTACCGTGGAGGTAGGCAAAGCCGAAATACCGATCGGACGCCTCTACAAAAACGAAGTGCTGCAAGTGCTCGGGCAAAACAACCTGCTGGAGAGTTAGAGAGTTTGGGAGTTAGAAAGTTGAGGAGTTTGAGGGTTTAGGAGTTTAGGAACTCTCGTTGTAGGTATAAGCTTTGAAGCGGCGGAATGTCATATACTTCATTTTACTGCCTGTGTTGAAAAGGCCAGGTATAGCGAAAGTGGCATAACTTCTATACCTTAACCCGCAGCATAATCTTTGCCTTTCCCGTAAAGGCTCATCAGAGAATATATTCTCTAACGCTAATTTCCTGAACTCTTAAACTCCCAAACTCTCTAACTCCTAAACTCTCTTGAACTCCATCTCCAAAAAGAAGCTGTTTTACCCGATTGCTGCTTGTCTGCGCCACTACCTGCATGAGTATGACCGGGAAACGAAACTTCCGGTGCGTTACGAAGATCTGATCCACTATACCGACTCTTTCCCTTACTATGACAAGAAGGGCCACGACACGCTTTGGGAGACGATCATGTTTGACCAGCAGGAGCAGGCGGAGTTGAGTAAGGGGCTCACGCAGATCTATGCCCTGCTCAAAACTGATGGCGATATGTCAGTAATGGAGCACCTGTACGTGTCCCGGGTCGACTACTGCACCTTTGGCAACTCCAACCCCTTCCGGGTGCAGATCATGAACCAGCTCAATGACAACTACGACTACTTTTATGTGAAGCGGGCCGATGCCTCCCGTATTTACGGGCTGGAGCTAGAGTACATCCTGTCGCCGAACCGCATCAACTACCTTGTGGATGGCGATACACTGATCGAGGAGCATATTGCAGGCATACCGGGCGACCTCTTTATAAAGGAGTACCTGAACAGAAAGGGCACAAACAAGGTGCGGATTGCCAAGGAGTTTGTGAAGTTTAACGAACGATGCTTCGTGCGACTGCTCGGCGATATGCGCTCCTATAATTATGTAGTGGATATCACACCTGACTTTGAGGATGAGCAGTACCGTGTGCGTCCCATCGACTTTGACCAGCAATCCTATGAAGGGCGCAAGTCGATGTACCTGCCGCAGTTCTTTAAAGACAATAACGTGATCGTGGACCTGGTACTCACGCTGCTGAAACCGGATGTGATCAAGCAGTACCAGAACGAGGAGCGCACACTTATTTTCCGGCGCCTGCGCACAGCCCGCTACCGCCTCAAAGACCTGATCGACTGTATGCGCGGCGATACCATTTCCACACCTGAAAAGATAGAGCAGCTGAAGCAGGAACTCGCCCAGCACCACAAGTCAGATGAGTTTCTTAAATGCGAGGGTATGGGTGACCTGGTGCGGCTCAACCTCAAAACTATCATGAAGAAGGCGAAGATCAGGTAAAGCCTATACCTGATCTTCGCTAATACCTAAAATTAAAGCCGCTCCAGATTGGTACGTGTGCGCTCGCTGTCGGTCAGGTTGCCGGTATTGACAGTGGAGGCGGGCTCAAAGAGCAGCACTTCTGCTTCGTCATGCGCTACTGGCCGGTGCTCTACGCCACGGGGCACGATCAGAAACTCACCAGGCCGCACTGTAACCGTCCTGTCCCGGAACTCCATATCGAAACTGCCTTTCACGACCAGGAACAGCTCGTCTTCGTGCTCGTGGTGGTGCCAGTCAAAAGCGCCCTTGAACTTGGCCAGCTTCACCTGCTGCCCGTTCAGCTCCCCGGCAATGCGCGGATTCCAATGGTCGGGTATCAGGCGAACTTCTCTGCCAGGTTTACTTTTTCAATTTTCTGGTTCATGCTATACCTGTTTTAGATAGAGGTGATGAATATCATTTAAATTTATTTGGACTGATTCTAAATAGGGCTTACCTTTGTGTCATTCAAAATAAGACAACAAGCGCCACTACCATGATAGCAGCTACAGCAAAGCCCGGGGAGATGATGACAGCAGCCACTGAAATGGTCGAGATCTATGCAAACGAAGCCGGAGCGGTATTCCAGTGCGATCGCAGAAACCGCCTGATGCTGTACTTCGCCGGTGCGCTAAACGTGCTCAAGGTAGACACTTTTCTGCGTTTGAAGCAAGCTGTTGCCAGCATTGACCTGGAGCAGATGGCCGCTAACCCTTCACGCTCCTCTGATTACGAGATCGTGGCTGTGTGCGGCTGTGAGCGCTGCTTTATCCTGTCGCTGACGGAGCTGTACGCCCTGCGCGATCTGCTGGAAGGAGCCAAGTTTAGCCTGGAGCTGAACCGCATGCTGCACGAGTGCCTGACGCCGCTCGAAGCCTAGCATCACAACACGAGCTATACCAGTAAGCACAGCCCCAAGCTGTGCTTTTTTTATTTAGACTTCTTCCATATTTCATTCCGTACACCCATTTTCAGAACATTATACTTACCTTAATGGTAGAAATAAAGGACGCATGCTCTGCATGGAGCGTGCCCTGGATTTAGAACGAAAAACATCCCTATACCTATGAAGGATTTACTAAGGCTAAGAACTTCGCTGACCGAAGAAATAGAGAGAATACTCAACGAACAGATCAAAATGGAGGCTGAGGCTTCGTCTATGTACCTGGCCATGTCGGCCTGGTGCGACCGCAACGGCTTCGACTTCAGTGCTGGCTATTTCAAGAAGCAGTCTGACGAGGAGCGTGAGCACATGCTGCGACTTTTCAAGTATGTGTCTGATATGGGGGGCCGTGCCGTTTCCCCGGACATTTCCGGCATTCAGATCGAATTCGATTCTTTCAGAAGCGTGTTTGAGCAGGCCCTGCAGCAGGAGATCGCCGTGACGCAGTCGTTCAACCGCATGGCCGACAAGTGCATGAAGTCAAAGGACTTTGTGACTTTCACGTTCCTGCAATGGTTCCTGAAAGAGCAGATCGAGGAAGAGTATGTGGCCCGTCGTGCGCTCGAGCTATTCGATGTGATAGGCGAGGAGGGAACAGGCCAGTACGAGATCGACAAGCGTGTGCCCAAGATCACGTACGAAGACACTTACGAGGATTAATTAACCCCACTATAAAAAGGAAAAGCCTTTGGATTCGCTCCAAAGGCTTTTTTTGTTTGTGTGCCCTATACCTTAGCAGTCAGTACAAGATATAAGTTTAAGTAGCTATACCTGTTGCAAAGGGCTTTTGGCAGTAGAGTCCCTTATGCCTCCTTGTCTGATTTTAAAATATGCTCCTTGAACGTTTGAGTAGCTTGTTCTTCGGTGGTATGGTGCAGCCACACATTATCCGGTTGAAAGCTCATAACAGGGGCAAAGTCGCAGCGGTCGGTGCATTCAGTCTTTACCACTTCTACCTGGCCTTTAAGTCCCATCTCTTTAATCATGTTGCGCAGCGTCTTGCCAATATCTTTGCCACCCTTTTTCTTGCATTTACTACCCGTGCAGACGTAAATCACTTTGTCTGGTACGTTGAATCCTTTGCTCATGTATACGTGTGAATTGTATTCTTCTTAAAGAGGAATAGCTGTGAAATAGTTCATGTACGTGAAGCTGTATACCTTCCGTTCATTTTTGTTGGCAGGCTGTAAGCCACTCGCGTGCCTCCTCGATATCCCCAAATATACGCATCTCAAACCGGCCTTGCACCCGACTTAACATATTCGACGAAGAGGCGGCTGCAAAAGCATCTTCATTCGCTACGTGCGCATAGTACTGCAGGCCGGCTTCTGCGGCGGCAGGTATCCACACGTCCTCAATCCATTCTACAGAGTCATCCCAGCGCCCCACCAGGTGACGGTTATCATTCAGTCCGCAGCCGGCGCTGTGCTGCTTTATAGCTTCCAGTACGGCAAGGCTACCCTGCTTCACGTTTTCAGGGTTACGTAGCCGATCCAATCATTGTAGACCCACTTGTTTTGCTCATCGTAATGGATGGTCAGATAAGTCTTGCCTGTAGAAGATTTAAGCTCCTGTAATTTCATGGGTAGATAGCTTTGTCCAGGTATAGCCAGATGCAATATAACCAAAACAACTCAAGGAGTAGCTTTCCTGAAGTTCGAAATCGGGAAACTATACAGGACGGCTGCTTTTTTTCATACGGGAGTACTTCATGCTATGATATGGGAGAAGGGAAAGTATGCGCCTGAGGGTGAGCAAAAAAAGAATCAAACAGTAGTGTTTCTCTGATAACAGTAGTAAG
Organism: Pontibacter sp. BAB1700; assembly: GCF_000277005.1. Taxonomy (NCBI): domain Bacteria; kingdom Pseudomonadati; phylum Bacteroidota; class Cytophagia; order Cytophagales; family Hymenobacteraceae; genus Pontibacter; species Pontibacter sp. BAB1700. The sequence continues at coordinate 25,707 of NZ_AKIS01000026.1, forward strand.
TTAAACCTTCGGATACGCTTATCGTCTAATCGCACATCTAACCTATCTTAACCTTAAAAGAATCATGCACATCAAGACTCTGAGAACCTCGAAGCGACTGGCTGCTTCGTTGTTGAGCCTGTTGCTATTAGCAGGCTCCCCGGCTCCTGTCGCTTTGGCGCAGGGCGGCAACCAAGCCACCACCGGCTATCAGCGACCACCTGAGGCCATCGCCTCTATCATCGACGCGCCATCCACGCCGGGTGTGAGTATCAACTCAAAAGGCGATTGGATGCTGCTGCTCGAGCGGGCCGGTTACCCTAGTATTGAAGAACTGGCACAGCCCGAAAGCCGTCTGGCTGGTCTGCGCATCAACCCCGCCACAAACGGCCAGAGCCGCGCCTCGTTCATCAACAACATCAAGCTGAAGCAGGTGAATGGCGGGCAGGAGTTCGAGGTAAGCGGGATTCCGCAGAACGCTCAGATCTCATATGTGACCTGGTCGCCCGACGAAAAGCAGATCGCCTTCACCATCACCAAGGCCAACGGCATAGAGCTGTGGGTGGCAGGTATAGCCGACCGGCAGGCGCGCAAACTGACTGAAGCTACGCTGAACGATGCGTATAGCGGCCGTCCTTTTTCGTGGATGCCGGATAGCAAAAGCCTGCTCGTGAAGTTTGTGGACGAGAAACGCGGCGAAATGCCAAAAGCCAACCTGGTGCCGACCGGTCCTAACATTCAGGAGAACATTGGCAAAGCAAATCCTTCGCGTACCTATCAGGATTTGCTCAAGAACAAGTACGACGAGCAGCTGTTCGACTACTACATGCAAACCCAGCTCAAGCTGGTGAGTCTGGATGGTAAGCAGCAAAACGTGGGACAGGCAGGCATCATCAAGAGCGCCGATGTGTCGCCGGACGGACAGTACCTGCTCGTGGAAACGATTCAGAAACCTTACTCATACCTGGTGCCGCATTACTATTTCCCTTACAATGTAGAGGTATGGGGCCGTGACGGCAAAGTGGTGAAGCAACTGGCGCAACTGCCACTAGCCGAAGATATTCCGATCGGTTTTGACAACGTAGCCAAAGGCCCGCGCAGCTACAACTGGCGCCCAGACAAGCCTGCCACCTTATACTGGGTAGAAGCGCAGGACGGCGGAGATGCCAGCAAAGAAGTGGCCGAGCGAGATATCGTGTTTATGCTCGATGCTCCTTTTGCTGGAAAGCCTGCTAAGCTGGCTGGCACCAAATACCGCTATCGTGGCGTGCAGTGGGGCAACAATGACCTGGCCCTGGTGAACGAGCGTCTGTGGAAGACCCGCACCGAGCGTGTCGTGCGTGTGAACCCCGCTAAGCCTTCGCAGGCTGGCACGGTAATGATCGAGCGCTCTTACGAGGATGGCTACAGCGACCCGGGCAGCCCGGTTTATACCAAGAACCAGTATGGTCGCAGTGTGCTGTTGACCGACAAGAAAGGCGACAACATCTACATGATCAGTGAAGGTGGGTCGCCGGAAGGCAACCGTCCATTCCTGAGCGAATTCAACCTGAAGTCGAAGAAGGCCAAGATCCTGTTCCGCTCTGAGGCGCCTTACTACGAGCGTCCGGTGGACATCATCGATCTGAACAGCAAGCGCATCATCACCCGCCGCGAGTCGGAGCAGGAAGTGCCCAACTACTTTGTGCGCGACCTGAACAAGAAGCGCATGACGCAGGTGACGAAGTTCCCGCACCCGTATCCGCAGCTGGAAGGTGTGCAGAAAGAATTGCTGCAGTACGAGCGGAACGACGGCGTGAAGCTGACGGCTGTGCTATACCTGCCGAAGGATTACAAGAAGGGAAGCGGCCCACTGCCGATGCTGATGTGGGCTTACCCGCGTGAGTTCAAGAACGCAGCGGCTGCCGGGCAGGTAAAGAGCTCTCCTTACGAGTTTACCCGCATCAGTTCCGGTTCACCGCTGTTCTGGGTGACGCAAGGCTATGCCGTACTCGACCGCACCGACTTCCCGATTGTGGGCGAGGGAGATGCCCAGCCAAATGACACCTATGTAGAGCAGCTGGTTGCCAGCGCGAAGGCCGCTATCGATAAAACAGTGAGCATGGGCGTGGCCGATCCGAAGCGCATTGCCGTGGGCGGTCACTCGTACGGTGCTTTCATGACAGGCAACCTGCTGGCCCACTCTGATCTGTTTGCCGCAGGTATAGCCCGAAGCGGCGCTTACAACCGTACCCTGACGCCATTTGGTTTCCAGCAGGAGGAGCGTACTTACTGGCAGGCCCCGGAGGTATACAACCGCATGTCTCCTTTCTCTGCCGCGCACAAAGTGAAAACACCGATCCTGCTCATCCACGGTGAGGCAGACAACAACTCTGGTACCTTCCCGATCCAGAGTGAGCGTTTCTACAATGCGCTGAAAGGGCATGGAGCCACGACCCGTCTGGTGTTCCTGCCGCACGAAAGCCACGGATACGCCGCCCGTGAATCTATCCTGCACATGCTGTGGGAAATGGATATCTGGCTGAACACCTACGTGAAGAACCGTCAGGTGCAATAAGTTATAGGCATACCTATAAACAGAACGCCCCGGCCAGCTACAGGTCGGGGCGTTCTGTTTATACTTTGTTCAGGTGTTGCCTATTGCTCGATTGTCCTGATCTTGTGTGGCACAATGGTAAGCGGCCATTTTTGTCCGTCTACCGGCTCTTCGGCTATTTTGTCAATCACATCCATACCCTCTATCACTTCTCCGAACACCGTATACTCCTGGTCCAGCGCCGGCTCACCGCCGATGGTGGTATAGAGCTCGATCTGCTGCGGTGTATACTTTATATTATGCTGCGCTTCATAAGCCCGTAATTCCTGTAACGTTCTGGGCTCACCTAGTGTGATGTAGAAGTTATGAGAAGATGACTCCTTCTCCGGATTACGTTCGTCGCCGTAACGTGCCATGGCTAAGGCGCCACGCTTGTGGATGTAGTTCGGGTTGAACTCCTGTGGAATCTTGTAGGCGCCCTGCTTCATGGTGCGGTTATCGGAGTCGCCACCCTGTACGGCAAAGCCTTTTACGACACGGTAGAACTCTCCCTGGTCATAGAAGCCCGCTTTGGTGAGACGCACAAAGTTGGCGCGGTGCAGTGGCGTCTCAGGGTATAGGCGCAACTTAATATCGCCGTGGCGGGTGCTGATGAGAATCAGGCTGTCAGGATGCTCTTTTTCATAAGCTGTCAGTACCTCCACTACATTTTCAGATGTGAGCGGTTCGAGCTTCGATTCTGTGGTGGTTTCACGTTCCTCAGCAGTAGCCTGCTCTTCTGTTTTGGGCTGGCAAGCTGCCATTCCCAAAAAAAGTGCGATCACCCACAGGAGAGGTGAAGAGATGAATGCTTTTTTTGAGTATTTCATAAGGGATAGGGTTAGTGCTTCTGTTAATATAGCAAAACGCTATTATAAAGTGCAAATAAAATTGTACTGTATTGTTGTTAAAAATCTATTAAAATTAAACTTTTTAAAGATAGTGCTTTGTGAATGTAAACCTTGTGTTTAGAGTTTCGTATAAAGCCGCCCCCAAGAATAGCGAATAGCTTATATCTGTTGAAAAGCGTTCAAATTGCTGTTTATACAAGAAATTACCGCCTGATTTCAGTGCAATTTGGATGTTATAACAACGTGCAGCCTGGAGATAGTGTCAAGTGCATTTTAGGAAAAAACATTAAAAAAAATTATACTTTTATTTGGATATAAAAAATCCTATTTAATAGTTTGGCTTTCACTATCCTTATAATAAACCTTAAAACTTTAACTAACCTAACTATTTTACACGTATGAAAAACACCTTACGCGTTAAGAACGTACTGCGTTCTGTACTATTTGGGGCAGCTCTCTCTACTGCCGCAGTTTCATTCACTTCTTGCGACTCTGAGGCTCCTGAAGCCACCGAAGTAGCAGAGAACTTACAGACCTCTACCCAGAATGGAGCTATTATCAAGGGGCAGTACATTGTTGTATTTAAGAAAGATGCCAACCTGCGCCTGGATGGTACTGCTACCTATGCTGAGCGTGTAGGCGCGGTGCGCGAAATGGGCCAGGAGCTGCTTGCTTCCAATGGTATTGCCAACGCAACCATTGAGCAGGCTTACGGCCAGGCGATCCTGGGTATGGCTGCAAGACTAACCGATGACCAGGCGGATGCGCTTCGCCGCGATAGCCGTGTGGCTTACATCGAGCCAGACAGAATTGTAATGCTGGCACCCCCTTCAGGTAAGGGACCAGGTGGCGGCGGTGGCTCTACAGGCCAGACTGTACCATACGGTATTGCACGTGTAGGCTATGGTGATGCTACTGGCAAAACTGCTTGGGTAATTGACTCTGGTATTGACTTAGACCACCCAGACCTGAACGTAGATGTTAACCGCAGCAGAACGTTCTTTACTTCCGGTAAGGATGCAAACTCAGCTGACGATGGCAACGGTCACGGAACACACGTAGCTGGTACTATTGCCGCTCTTGATAACTCCATTGGTGTGATCGGTGTAGCGCATGGCGCCACTGTTGTTGCTGTAAAAGTACTTGACTCACGTGGTAGCGGTTCTTACTCTGGCGTAATTGGCGGTGTTGACTACGTGGCTTCAGCTGCTCAGTCTGGCGACGTAGCAACATGAGCTTGGGCGGCCCGGTTTCTCAGGCGCTTGATGATGCAGTAGTTGCTGCGGCTAGCAAAGGTATCAAGTTTGCGCTTGCTGCCGGTAACGAGTCTACGCACGCCAGCAACTCGTCTCCAGCCCGTGCTAACCATGCCAACATCTACACGGTTTCTGCCATGAACTCTTCTGATTCATGGGCGAGCTTCTCTAACTATGGCAACCCGCCAGTGGACGTATGCGCACCTGGTGTGAGCATCAACTCTACCTGGATGAACGGTGGCTATAACACGATCAGCGGTACGTCTATGGCTTCTCCGCACGTAGCAGGTCTTTTGTTGCACGGTCCACTTAAAACTAGTGGCACTGTGAAGAATGACCCAGACGGAAATCCAGATCCAATTGCCATTAAATAATCCGACTGTTAATTAAGGTGAATTGAAACGGGCAGCTGTAAGGCTGCCCGTTTTTTTATGTCAGTTGTTTGCGCATCACATAATCATTCATCCAGTAAGGGCCGATCGGAATGTCTTCTTCGAGGTGCACCTGGTAGCCGCAACGCTCATAAAAAGCTTTTGCTTTGTTGTATTTGTTCACATTCAGGTCCAGGTAGCGGGCGCCGGCTTTCTCGACACGCTCTTCTACTGCATCAAGCAACTGCTTGCCTAGTCCCTCACCCTGCCGTGCTGGGAGTAGGTATATCTTGTTGAGCTTGTAAACCGGTCCATCGGGCTCCTTAAGGGAATAAGCCGCAAAGCCTATGGGTTGAGCACCGTCGTACAGTATAATAAAGGTCTGGTTCTCCTCCATTTGTCGCTTGAGGGCTTCATGGGTATAGATTACTTGGAACATGTAGTCAATCTGCTGCCGCGAAAGTATAGACCGGTAAGTAGGCTCCCAGATGGCTTCGGCTAAACGGTGAATGGTGGGTATGTCGACTGTGGTTGCTTCCCGTATGCTAAACTTGCTTTTCATGCGCTGTGATGTTGCTGTATGGACAACGAAGATAGCGCTCCCGTATAAAAAGCCAATGCCTGCTCCGGTAGGTTTTCAGCTTAAAGCAGAAGTTTTAACTTTGTACATACCCTTAAACCAAATACTATGAGAGCCATCTACCTCGAAGCTATCAACAGCCCATTTGTGCTGATAGAGAAAGAAACACCCACTGCCGGTCCCGGTGAAGCCATCGTGCAGGTGAAAGCCGCCGCCCTGAACCACCGCGACGTCTGGATACAGTATGGCCGTTATTTCACCAAAGATTACCCAGCCATCTTAGGATCGGACGGTGCCGGTATCGTGACGGAAGTAGGGGAGGGTGTGGACCAAAGCTGGATAGGGCAGGAGGTTGTGATCGATCCTTCAACAGACTGGGGCGATAATCCGCATGCGCATGGTAGAGATTACAAAGTGCTGGGTATGCCGCAGGACGGAACTTTTGCCGAGTACGTGAAAGTAAAAGCTTCTAACCTGCACCGCAAGCCAGCACATCTGAGTTTTGAGGAAGCGGCAGCGCTGCCACTGGCAGGTGTGACGGCCTATCGTGCTATGTTTACCAAGTGCGGACTCAAAGCCAGTGAGCGGGTGCTGATCACGGGTGCTGGTGGCGGGGTGGCGCTGTTTGCGGTGCAGTTTGCCGTAGCGGCAGGCGCAGAGGTATGGGTGACATCCGGATCAGACGAGAAAATCGAAAAGGCCAAGGAGCTGGGTGCGACTGGCGGCATCAATTATAAAAAAGAGAATTGGGGCAAGGAGCTAAAGGCCGAAGTAGGCGGATTCGATGTGGGCATTGACGGAGCTGCAGGCGAAGGCTTTGTACAACTTGTGAAGCTGGCCAAGCCAGGCGGCCGCATCGGTATTTACGGCGGCACGACCGGTATGATCGGGCAGATCAACCCGGCTGAAATATTCTGGAAACAACTCGCCATACACGGCAGCACGATGGGCACTAACCAGGACTTCGCTGAAATGATCGCTTTTGTAGAAGAGAAGAAAGTGAAACCAGTTGTGGATATCGTGTTCCCGCTGGAAGAAACCGAACAGGCCATGCGCTACATGGAAGCCGGCAAGCAGTTTGGCAAGATCGTGGTGAAAGTAAGTTAGTTTTTTTCACAATCACCAACCGCACTTCGAGCTGAGTTATACCTGTCTTCTCAACTTTTCTGTCATCCCGACGACAGGAGAGATCTGAATTATATGAACGCCAGAGCATGTTTCAGATTTCTCACTTAGGTTCGAAATGACATCATACAAAACAGAAAGCCCGCTGCAACACCAGTTGCAGCGGGCTTTCTGTTTTTAACTCTCAGCTTCTAGACCTATTCCTCTATCCCAGCCAGTTTCAGGAAGAAAGCGTACTGCAGGGCCGTTTCGCGGTATGGCTGGAAGCGACCGGATGCGCCGCCGTGGCCAGCCTCCATGTTTGTCTGGAGGAGGAGCAGGTTGTCATCTGTCTTCATTTCACGGAGCTTGGCAACCCACTTGGCCGGCTCAAAATACTGAACCTGCGAGTCGTGCAGGCCAGTAGTGACGAGCATGTTCGGGTACTCCTTAGCCTCCACATTGTCATAAGGCGAGTAAGAGAGCATGTAGTCATAGGCATCCTTGTTGGCTGGATTTCCCCATTCGTCAAACTCACCGGTAGTGAGCGGGATGCTGGTGTCGAGCATGGTGGTAACTACATCCACAAACGGTACGGCTGCGTGCACACCTTTGTAGAGATCCGGACGCATGTTCACGACAGCGCCCATCAGCAGACCACCGGCACTACCACCCTGCGCAAACAGCTTATCAGGATTGGTATAGCCTTGTTCGATCAGGTATTCTGACACATCAATGAAGTCTGTGAATGTGTTTTTCTTCTTCATCAGCTTGCCGTCTTCATACCACTGGCGTCCCATTTCCTGACCACCGCGGATGTGCGCAATGGCATACACAAAGCCACGGTCGAGCAGACTGAGGCGCACGGAGCTAAAACCGGGGTTCATGCTGATGCCATAGGAGCCGTAAGCGTACTGCAGGGTTGGGTTATTGCCGTCGAGCTGCAGCCCTTTGCGGTATACCAGCGACACCGGAATTTTGGTGCCGTCTTTGGCAGTGGCGTAAATGCGCTTAGCCTCATAGTTATTCTTGTCAAAATCACCCACCACTTCCTGTTCTTTTAGCAGTGTTTTCTGCTTCGTCTCCATGTTGTAATCAAATGTAGAGCTTGGGGTAGTGAGGGAGCTATAGCCGTAGCGCAGTACCTTGCTGTCGAAGTCGGGGTTGATGCTGATGCCGGCAGTGTAGGCTTCTTCCCCGAAGTCCACATAGTAGTCTGTTTTGGGGTCGTTCCACTTTTTAATGCGCAGTTGGGTCAGGCCATTCTTGCGCTCCTGCAGCACCAGGTAGTCCTTGAAAATCTCGGTGCCTTCCAGGTACGTGTCAGCGCGATGCGGAATCACCTCTGTCCAGTTCTGCTTGGTAGTTTTGCCAACTGGTGTCTTCATCAGTTTAAAGTTGGTGGCGCCATCCTTGTTGGTGCGGATGTAGAAGCTGTCGCCGAAGTGGTCTACGCTGTACTCCAGTCCGCGCTCCCGTGGCTGAATGATCCTGAAGCTTGCAGTTGGGTTGGCAGCGTCCACAAAACGGTACTCCTGCGACAGGGTGCTGCCCGAGCCGATGATGATGTATTTCTCAGATTTGGTTTTATACACAAAAGTGCTGAAGGTCTCGTCGGCTTCGTGGTATACCTCTTTGTCCTGCGAGGTAGGTGTGCCCAGGGTATGGCGGAAGATTTTGAAAGAACGGAGTGCCGGATCTTTCATAGTATAGAACACGGTTTTGTTATCGTTGGCCCATACAGCGCCACCGGTGGTGTTAGGTATACGGTCGGGCAGTATCTCGCCTGTCCGCAGATCTTTGAAGCGGATGGTATACTGGCGGCGACTCACAGTGTCCTCACCAAAAGCCAGCAGGCGATTGTCGGGGCTCACATTCATGCCGGCAGCCGCATAGTAGCTCTTGCCCTCGGCACGCTCGTTCGCGTTAACCATAATCTCCTCTTTGGCATCGAGTGTGCCCTTCTTGCGGGCGTAGATCGGGTACTCTTTGCCAGCCTCGAAGCGGGTATAGTAGAAGTAGCCATTCTTTTTGTATGGTACTGACTCGTCAGTTTGCTTGATGCGCCCCACAATCTCGTTGAAGAGCTTTTCCTGCAACTCCTCCGTGTCGGCCATCACCTGCTTTGTGTAGTCGTTCTCTGCGTTTAGGTAGGCGATCACTTCCGGATTTTCGCGCTCGTTCAGCCAGTAGTAATTGTCGATGCGGGTGTGGCCGTGTGCTGTGAGTTCTTTCGGCTTTTGGGCTGCGACAGGCGGTTGCGGCTGATTGGCGGTTACCGTGCTCTCAGCCGTTTGCTCGGTCGTAGCTGTCTCTGTCGCAGTGCTCTGTTGCGTCGTACTGCAGGCTGTGCCTGCCAGCAGACAGGCCGAAAGCAGAAGGGCCGGAGCTGCTGTGTTGTGCTGTGCTTTTTTCATAGGGTGTATCAGTTGTACAGGTATAAAAATAAGAAAAAATACGACACTATAAATTTAAATTAAAGTTATGCATGCAGCGTATTTTTTTATACCTTGTCAGTACTTAAAACAATCATCTGACATACTATGGCAACACAAGAAGAATTTGAGCAGGCAGTGGCCCAGTCGAAGGAACTCACAGAGCGTCCGTCCAATAATATTCTGCTGCAACTCTACAGCCTGTACAAGCAGGCTACTGAAGGCGATGTGAACACCGAGCGTCCGGGAGGATTTGATTTCAAAAACATAGCGAAATGGGATGCCTGGAAAAGCCTGGAAGGTACCAGCCAGGAGGATGCCCGCGCACAGTACGTGCAGTTGGTGAACAGCCTGAAGTAAGATACTGCTTGCCTAACAGGTATAAAAAAAGCGCCCCATGGGGCGCTTTTTACTTTTCTTTCCAGGTATAGCCGCAGTCGTGGCACCCATAGCGCTTACTGACGAAGGGCAGCGTAATGCCTAGCACCGCACCGAAAAATCCCCTTGCGGAGATATTTTTTGACTCGCATATCGGGCAGGATTCAGTGTCCAGGTATACCTGAGCAGGAGGCGCCAGTTCAATGTTGTCGTCGATGATGTACTCGCTGGTGCCGCGCTCTATCCGGCCCAACAGTTCGAGCGCCTCTTCCACGTCACCTTCCGTCACCTGCAGTTTCACGCCACCCACTGCCAGTGAGTAGAATGGCTGCGCCGCTATAATTTGCTCATCCCCCAAAAAACAGAGGATACCCTCCGCCTCAAGGCGGCCTTTCAGAATGTGGGCTTCAGTGGGTTGGCTGAAGGTGGCAACGGTAATCAGGCGCTCTGCCATGGTATACAGGTGGTGTTAAGTCAGGCTGTGTTTACTGCTTCTTAGGTGGAAGGTCAAAAGCTTCCGCTTCGTGCTCAAAGTGTCCTTTGTGGGAGCCGTCGCAGAATGGTTTGTTCTTAGACATGCCGCAACGGCAGATCGAAACGAGTTCCCGGCCACCGAGTCCGTATACATTGCCGTGCTTGTCCACGATCTCAAACTCACCCTCTACTCTGAGTGAGCCATTGTTGTTCACCGTTATTTTGGTCTTCGCCATTGTCTTGTGTTTAGTACAATAACAAATATAGTTTTTTTGCGGCACAATTGCCAGAGGTTAGGCTCAGGTATGGGCAGGCTTAAAACACCACAGCCCCCGGACGTTAGTGGCCGGGGGCTGTGACTCTGATTACGTTTTAAGCTTAGTTGCTGTACACGTAGTTGAATGTTTGAGACTTACCGTTTGGCAGCGTCACCGTCTGGCTGATCGGCATACCGCTGTCATCATACTTGTAAGAGTAAGAACGTGTGAATGCCTTCTTGCTGTTGTGCACTTCCATAGAAGAGCGCACCAGGTTGTTCGGGCTGCTGGCAGCGCCTGGCTCTGCAAACGCGTGCAGTGGGTTTGGGTTAGAGTCGTAAGAGTTAGTAGTGGTAGCGTATAGCTTGGCTTCTCCAGTACCGTCAATCACAAACTGCTTCTCCTGTGCATAGTTGCCGTTTGGCATTGCCTGATAAGTCGTGAAAGACTTCAGTTTGCCCTTCTCCTCAGTGCCTTCGTAAATTGACTTCTTGCTCAGCTTGTTAGCAGCATCGTAAGAATACGTGGTGTAGTTCTGATACTCCGGCTTGCCACCCACAAAGTAAGTAGCCACCGATTTGCTCAACTCGCCTTTGTCACTGTAAGTGAAATGCTGCTCTGTCAGTACAGTCTGGCTTTTGCCACCGTAGGTTGTGCTCTTGATCAGGCGGCCCTTGTTGTCACGCTCATACTTATCGAAGCTTTCCACTTCACCGGTTTCCTGGTTGTAGTGGTTTACCTGGCTTAGTTGCTTACCTGCTACTTTAAAAGAAGTAACTTCAGCAGAGTCCAGCATCACATGAGATAGTGCACCCTGATCAAAAGTAGGCTGTGCAGACTCTTCGTGATCGTTTTTTTCGCAAGATGATAGTGCTACCACGCCAAATACAAGCATGGCAGGTAAAAAACTGTTTTTCAATTTCATTTGGCTAAAAGTTGAAAAGTGAAAATAAATAAA
>NZ_AKIS01000027.1:0-67209 GCF_000277005.1 Pontibacter sp. BAB1700
GTGCATTATTTACAGGTATAGCTTGTGCACCTTGATATACTCTGCCACCTCGTCTGGCACCATATACTTGATTGACTTTTCCTCCTTGATACATTTCCGAATAAATGTAGCCGATATATCCAGCACAGGAGCTTTGATGAAAGTCACATTGGGCATAGCCGGCAATTCGGTGGTAACAGAGCCAGAGCGCGGGTATACATATACACGGTGATATTCCAGTATACGATCATAGTTCTTCCATTTCGGGAAGAGTGGCAGATTGTCCTCCCCCATGATCAATACAAACTCGTAGCTTGGGTACTTTTCCTGCAGGTAGGTAAGCGTGTCGATGGTATAGCTCGGCTTGGGCATGTTGAACTCGATGTTCGAAACGCCTAGACTTGGGTTATCAGCCACGGCCAATGATACCATGTGCAGCCGGTCAAACTCGTGCAGCAGCGTATTGCTGGGCTTGAAGGGGTTCTGTGGCGACACCACCAGCCAAACCGTATCCAGGTCTGTGTTATTGGCCATGAAATTAGCCAGTATCAGGTGCCCGATGTGAATGGGGTTAAAGGAGCCGAACAGCAGCCCTACTTTCATACGATGGCCGGTTCAGCGTTCAGAAACTCGTTTACCAGTTTTTCTGCCTTAGAGCAGGCTTCTTCCAGATTGTCGTTTACGATCACCTTGTCGAACTGGTCTTCGAACTTCATCTCAAACTCAGCTTTGAATACACGGCTCGAAATGCTGGAAGCAGAGTCGGTGTTGCGGGCCTGCAGGCGCTTGGCCAACTCCTCTATTGAAGGCGGCTTCACGAAAACCGCCAGTGCTCTCTCTTTGTAAAAATGCTTTATACTTAGTCCCCCTTTTACATCCACGTCCAGTATCACGTGTTTGCCACTTTCCCAGATACGTTCTATTTCAGATTTCAAAGTGCCGTAGAAGGCGCCTTCGTATACCTCTTCCCACTCTACGAATTCGTCTTTAGCGATCTTCTGCTTAAATTCTTCCGGTGTTATGAAGTAGTAGTCTTTTCCGTTTTCTTCGGTGCGGCCGCGCTTGTCGCGTGTGCAGGCCGAAATAGAGAAGGCAAGTAGTGGGTTTACCTGCAAGAGGTGCTTTACAATAGTAGTTTTGCCGGCGCCGGAGGGTGCCGAAAAAATGATAATCTTTCCTTGCATCAGAGGTTATACAGTTTCTTGAATTCTGGCTTTAATGGACAAAGCTAAGCTTTCCGGCACAATTACGCGCTTAAGATGACCACTTACAAGCCCTTTGAGGAGTTTTTGCTTTTGATGGCTTTCGAAGCAGGGAACGCACTCTTCGATGTGAGTATTAAAGTAGGACTGCTCTTCTGTGGAGGCTTCTCCATCAATCATCAGGTCCAACAACTTGGCAATCTTGTCGCATTCCGACTCATGCCCGTCTTCAGAAAGTTTCTGGTGCGCTTCTGTAAATTTCGATTCCATCTTAACTCAAACTCTTTAGGTTATTCTAACTGTTATATCCCATGCTCTTCGCATACTTTTCCAACTTCTCTTTCAAAGAGTTACGGGCACGGTGCAGCCTGGAGCGCACGGTACCTATAGGTATATCCAGAATTTTAGCCATTTCCTCGTAGGTGAAGCCCTCGAGATCACATAAAATGATCACGGTTCTGAAGTCGACTGGCAATGCGTTCAGGGCACTGGCCACCTCGTCGCCAATCAGGTCCTGTACACTTTCGGTGCGCATGTCGGTGGTGGAGGCCACGCCGCCTTCGCCTTCTACGTCGTCCGAATTGTAGTACCCCTCGACCTCACTATAATCTACCTTGGCAGGCTGTTTGCTCTTTTTCCGGAACTCATTAATGAAAGAGTTCTTCAGGATTCGGAACAGCCAGGCTTTTGCATTAGTTCCTTGTTCAAAGTAATCGAAAAAGCGGTATGCCTTCAGGTAAGTCTCCTGTACCAGGTCATTGGCATCATCTTCATCGAGGGTGAGCCTGTAGGCAAAATTGTACAGAGGATCCAGCACAGGCAGTAGCTCCGCCTCGAACCGGGCATCTTTTTCCTCTTTACTCAACTGTTTACCTGTTTGCTCGCTCATTTGACTTGATTTTGTAATTTATAAAGTCTTAATCGCGTAATTATACGCAAATATAGAAATTTTAATTACATACCTTTCTAGCCGCCTTTGGGTTGCACGGGAGCTGTATTGGCATGCACAGGATAGGCAGCTACTCAGCCACTCTTATCCCTTTCTTTATTAGAAACATACGGATTTTCAGAACTTTCAGCAGTTCCTGAGCTTTTTTTTCATTGATTTAGGTGTTAAAGCTTAATTTTGCAGCTCCAACCACTTAGGGAGTTCCCATACATGAGCCAGCCAATATCGGTTACCATCCTGACTAAAAACAGCCAGCAGCATCTCAGTAACTGCCTGCATTCCTTGCAGCGCTTTTCGGAGGTAATTGTACTGGACAATGGCTCTACAGACGAAACTTTAGCTATTGCAGCACGCTTTCCGAATGTACGCATTGTGGAACACGCTTTCCTTGGATTTGGACCAATGAAGAACCTGGCCGCACAGCACGCTGCCCACTCGTGGGTTCTCTCCATTGACAGTGACGAAGTGCTTTCGCCTCAGCTAACAGAAGAAATCCTACAACTCGACCTCCGCGACACACACCAGGTATACAGCTTCCTGCGCCATAACTTTTACGGCACAAAGCACATCAAAGCTTGCGGCTGGGATAATGACTATGTACTGCGTCTTTACCACAAAGGCACTACCCGCTTTGCTGATCTGCCCGTGCACGAGTACATTATAACAGATGGCTTACAGGTACAGGCTCTGCGTGGCACCATGGATCACTATTCCTTCAACAGCATATCGCAGCTGATTGCCAAGATGGACCAGTATACCACACTCTTCGCCAAAGAAAAAAGGTTCCGGAAGCGCTCCTCTCCTGCCATCAGTTATTTCAAGTGGGCTTTCTCGCTTTTCAGGAACTATGTGCTGCAGCGTGGGTTTCTGTATGGGTACGAAGGTATGGCCATCTCCTTCTCGAACGCCAACGGCACTTTTTACAAATACATGAAACTGCACGAAGAGAACCAGCGCCTGGGCATCAGCCTGGTCATAACAACCTATAACTGGAAGGAAGCCCTAGGCACAGTCCTCCGTAGTGCTTTTCAGCAGAGCGAGCTCCCGCGCGAAATCGTTGTGGCCGACGACGGATCCCGCGAAGACACACGTGCTCTTGTAGCGCAACTAGCGAAAGAGTCGCCGGTACCGGTGCTGCATAGCTGGCAGGAAGACCTGGGTTTTAGAGCTGCAGAGAGTCGCAACAGAGCCATTGCAATGGCAACCGGTGAGTATGTGGTGATCATTGATGGGGATATGGTGCTGCATCCTGACTTCTTAAAGGGCCATCGTCGTGCTGCCCGCAAAGGTTATTTTACGCAAGGAAAGCGTGTGCTCCTGAGTCCAGAGTTGAGCCAGAAGCTGTTCAGTCGCGGTCCTTCTCCCATTTCGCCTCTTTCATCGGGTATAAAAAACCGGTTCAATGCTACTAACTCGCCTTTTCTATCAAGGCTGTTTAGCAAGGACAAGGCCGGCATCGCTTCGATCAAGAGCTGCAATATGGGCTTCTGGATGGAAGACATTGTGCGCGTCAACGGATTCAATGAGGATTTTGTAGGCTGGGGACGAGAAGATAGTGAGTTTGCAATCCGCTTGCTAAACAGCGGCACGAAGCGGCAAAACCTTGCTTTTGGCGGTGTAGCCTATCATTTACATCATCAGGAGAACTCCCGCCAAAGCCTGGCAGCTAATGACGCACTCCTTGAGAAAGCCATTTCTGAAAAAAGCACCTTTTGCCCCAACGGCATCGATAAGCACTTTCACAAAAAATAAGTATCTATACCCTTCTTGCCAATGCCTATACCTGTTGCCTGGGATCTCTGCAACAGGTATAGGCATTGATTTTTATTAAGCCTTCCACACACAAAGTAATTTTATAACATCAGGTATAGCCTGCAGGCAACAAATTTACAGCTTTAGAGTAATGTAAATATTAAGCTATTTTTTATTACAAAATAAATTAACTTCCTGTGTTGTCACTTCTAACGCCCTTGCTTCCGGATGCGCCTTATTGCTTTTACACTCTTACTGGCAGTTTCTTTAAACTTGCAGGCGCAACAGTTCAACTTCCGAAACTGGTCGCTTGAGCAGGGCTTACCGCAATCTCAGGTGAATGACATCCTGCAGGATCACAAAGGGCAGCTCTGGCTAGCTACGCTGGGGGGGCTCAGTCGCTTTGACGGGTCTACCTTCCATACCTATACCAAGCGCGATGGCATGAGCAGCAACAGTATAAGCTGCCTGCTGCTCGACAGCCGCCAGCGCATCTGGATCGGGACTACTGATAAGGGTTTGATGCTGCTCACGGGCAATAACTTTTATGCTTATGACCTGGAGGCTGGCCTGCCGCCCGGAGGGGTCTACAGTATAGCAGAAGATAACCAAGGCACTATATGGGCAGCAACAGACAGTGGCGTTTACTACCTGGCCAAGAATGCATTTATGCAGCACACTGAATTACCGCCCATCCGTTACAATGACGTGCTTTTCACAGCCACAAACGAGCTCTGGGCAGGGAGCAACTCCCAGGGCGTGTACAGCATCACATCGAAAGGAACAACTAATTATACCTCCGCCAACAGCTCCCTGCCCTATAACAGCGTTAATGTGCTAAACCAGTCACCTGACGGTACTATTTGGATAGGTACTGCCAACGGCGCGGCAACTTTCCGGCAAAACAAGCTGGAGCACTTTGAGCTGCCGGCAGGTATAACGAGTCCGAATATAAGAGACTTCACAACTGACAACTACGGTCATCAATGGTTAAGTCTGAACCTGAATGGCGTGCTTAAATACGATGGCAAAGAGTTTCAGCACCTGACCCGCTTCAGCGGTCTGCGCACAGACAGAGTCAACTGCATCACAACAGATCGTGAAGGGAATATCTGGATTGGAACAACTGGCCATGGCCTGATGCAGTACCGTAACCCCTGGTTTGTACACTTTTTTGATATGGGACAGGTGAAGGAGCCTGTTATATCAGCTCTGGCGCAAGATACCAAAGGCAGGGTGTGGTTGGGTACTGATGACGGCTATGCTGCTTATATGGAAGGAGGTATTTTAAACTGGCTGCAGACTGATATTTGGCCCAAAGGCACCACCCTGCATAGTATGTGGGTAGCACATGAAAATGATGTGTGGGTATGTACCAGCAAAGGCCTATACCGTTTGGGGCCCGGCAAAGTAACACATTACAGCACGGCGCAGGGGCTGCCCTCAGCAGAGGTGTTTCAGGCTATGCTCATGCGAAATGGTGACCTGCTACTCGCAACTGCCGCCGGATTGGCTGTTCTGCCCCCCAACCAGCAATTTATTAAGCCATTGCACAAGCCACAGCTTACAGGCAATGTGTATGCCCTACATCGTGACAGCCAGGGCAGAATATGGGTTGGTGCCGAAAAAGGTGTGTTCCGGTACGAGAACAACGCCCTGGCCGCCGCCAAAGGACTGGGCGAAGCTGGCTTTCGTGAGATCCGCACTATTGCAGAGGACGAGTGGGGCACCCTGTACTTTGGCGGTTTCAATTACGGCATCATGGCCTGGCATGACAAGTGGAGGGCTCCCAAGGTATACAACTCCCGGAACGGACTGCCCAATGAAGGTATAAAGAGCCTTTTTGTTGATAACACCAACCACCTGTGGGTCGGCACCAGTCGGGGCGTACTAAAAGTGCAGCTTGATCAGCTACTTACCCGGGGGCGCATCAGCATCCGGTCGTATGCAAATCAGGAGGGGTTTCGGGGTCTTGAAGTCAGCAACAAGGGTATCACCCAGACGCCAGACGGTACCGTGTGGTTTGCCACCGCCAAAGGCCTGACCATGTACCTGCCTGACATGGACAGGCGCAATCAGGTATACCCCAATACAATCCTGACCAATATCATGCTCTTTCTGAAACCCACTGACTGGGCGAGCATGGGTTATGCGACAGACTCAACTACTGAGCTCCCTGTAAATCTTCGGCTCCCACACCATCAAAACCACCTGACATTTGACTTTCATGGCATATCACTAACCTGCCCCCGACCGTGTGCGCTACCGCTACCGCCTCAAAGGACATGACGACCATTGGTCTGCTGTCACGGATCATTCCTTTGCCACCTATGCCAGCCTCGACCCGGGTACCTATACCTTTCAGTTACTCGCAGCCAACAGCGACGGCTACTGGACGCCTAGTCCTCTTACCTATACCTTCACCATTGTACCTCCGGTGTGGCGCAGAGAGTGGTTCATCGTGCTACTGGTACTCATAGCCACCGGCGCAACGATCAGCCTGATCAGGCTGCGCGAAAGAAGTCTGGTAAAAATGAATACGCTGCTCGAACATAAGGTACAGTACCGCACACAGCTGTTGGAAGAAAAAAACCGCGAGAAGGAAATCCTGTTAAAAGAGATCCATCATCGCGTTAAAAACAATCTGCAGATCATTATGAGCATGCTCAACCTGCAGGCCCGCCACGTACAAGACCCGAATGCACTTGAAGTCATGCAGTCAGTCAGAGGCCGGGTGAGATCGATGGCTATTCTGCACGAGCGCCTCTACCAGCACGAAGACCTGGCCTCTATTGATTTGAACGCCTACATAGAAGATATATGCGAAGGCTGAGCGCCACATACGGCACCAAAGAGCGCCATATCAAAATCAAGCTCGATATACCTACTATCATGGTGGAGGCAGACACAGCCCTGTCATTAGGGCTGATTGTGAATGAACTTGTTTCCAATTCTATTAAATATGCCTTCCCCAACCGTTATGGGCAAGTCGCTATTTACCTAAGGCCAGAACACGAAAACGCTTATACCCTGACAGTACATGACGACGGCGTGGGCTTACCTACCGACTTTCAGGAACGGCGCAAAAAATCATTTGGTCTCCAACTGGTGTCCTCACTGGCACGAAAACTTGGAGGCAATATCGAATTCCAAAATAATAATGGTACAAAATCAATATTGTATTTTGTTTTGGCATCGTAACTAGCTAATTTTACGTATGAGATTAATGCTATGACAAAACCAAAAATTCTTATTTCGGAAGACGAAATTATAATCGCAGAAGACCTGGCTGCCTGTTTGGAAGAGCTAGGCTACCAGACGTGTGGCATCGACTCCGGTGCGAACACTCTTGAGATGATCCGGACCCTGCAACCAGACCTGGTGCTGCTCGATGTGAACCTGAAAGGTGATGCTGACGGGATAGAGATCGGCTCTAAAATACGGGAGGAGTTTGACATCCCTTTCATCTACCTGACCGCCTATGCCGACAAAGCCACACTGGACAGGGCAAAAAAAACGGAACCCGATGGGTTCCTGGCTAAACCCTTTGACGAGAAAAACCTGCGTTCTGCCATCGAGCTTGCCCTTTACAAACACGACTCCGGGCACAAAGTAGTGGACAACGGCGCAGGCAAAGCCCCCAAAGAAGCCGAGACACAGACTGATTACATCTTCGTAAAGGTAAAGCACCGCATCATCAAGGTACAGTATAGCGACATCCTGTGGGTAGAGGCCTATGACAACTACTCTTTCATTGTCACTGTAGATCAAAAGTACCTGGTCAGCTCTACACTCAAGGACATGGAGCACAAGCTGCCTTCCGGCAATTTTGTGCGGGTGCACCGCTCTTATATTGCCAACCTCGACAAAGTAGAGGCACTGGAAGAAAACGCAGTCGTGTTCTCCAAAGGAGAAGTCCCGATCGGTAAATCCTACAAGAAGGCCCTGATGTCGCGCTTCAACATCATCTAATAGCAAAAATCACCAGTCATACGTGAAGCTACAGGTTGCCCTGACTCTGAAATATATACAGAGCCAGGGCAATTAATTTAGTGCTCCCCCTATCTTTGTGCATTCACACTGTTTAAATGAATATGCCTAAGGGAATTACCGTCGTTATTACCAGTTGCAACCGCTTCGATCTGCTGGAGGCTACACTGCAAAGCTTCTTCAAATTCAATACCTACCCCGTTGAGAAAGTCCTGATCATAGAGGATAGCGGAGACGGCAAGGGGCTGGAGAGCGTACTGCGCAAATTCAGCTACGACAAGTTTGAGACGATTGTAAACCCGGAGCAGCTCGGCCAGCAGAAGAGCATCGACAAAGCCTACAGCCAGGTAAAGACCGAGTACATCTTCCATTGCGAGGATGACTGGGACTTTCTGCGCAAAGGCTTTATTGAGGACTCCCTTGTATTGATGGAAGCTTTCCCGAAGCTGATTACAGTATGGGGCCGTAGTGCCGAAGAGTACCCTGCCGACTTTTTCAGCCCTACTGTGGCTGAGTTTGAAGGTATACGCTACCGGAAAGTTCAGAAAGATATCTTTACGCTTAACCCCAGCCTGAAACGCGTGAGTGACTACCGCCTGATGGGCAGCTTTGAGCAGTATACGCCGGGGCAGTTTGAGAGAGAGATCTCAGATTTCTACGCCGACCTGGGCTATACCGCTTTCATCCTGGAGGAGCCTTACACTAATCATTTGGGTTGGCATCGCCGCATCCACTTCCGCGACAAAGCCAACAAATACCTCAAACTCGACAACAGGTTTAAGCAGGCCAAAGCCTCGGTATACAAAATGCTGAAAATGGGAAAGTTTAAGAAATAGCTTATAAACAGGAAAGCCGGAGCTGATGCTCCGGCTTTCCTGTTTATAAGCAATACTCAAAATTAGTATCTGTAGTACTCCGGCTTGTAAGGGCCTTCTACTGTCACACCGATGTAAGCGGCCTGGTCTGAAGACAGTTCGTCCAGTTCCACACCAATCTTGCTCAGGTGCAGGCGGGCTACTTTCTCGTCCAGGTGCTTCGGTAAGGTATATACCTTGTTCTCGTAAGCTTCAGCGTTTGTCCACAGTTCGATCTGGGCCAGTGTCTGGTTAGAGAATGAGTTTGACATTACAAATGAAGGGTGACCAGTTGCGCATCCCAGGTTTACCAGGCGGCCCTCAGCCAGCACGATGATGTCTTTGCCTTCGATGTTGTACAGGTCTACCTGCGGCTTGATAGTATCTTTTTGTGTTGCCGTAGCTCTTGTTCAGCCAAGCCATGTCGATCTCATTGTCGAAGTGACCGATGTTACAAACGATCGCCTTGTCCTTCAGAAGACGGAACTCACGCTCTGTGATAATATCCTTGTTACCAGTAGCGGTTACAACAATATCAGCCTCCTTGATAGCATCAACCATCTTTTTCACCGCAAAGCCGTCCATGGCAGCCTGCAGGGCGCAGATTGGGTCGATTTCTGTCACGATCACACGGGCACCGGCACCACGCAATGAAGCGGCAGATCCTTTGCCTACGTCACCGTAACCAGCTACAACGGCTACTTTACCAGCCATCATCACGTCAGTAGCACGACGGATCGCATCTACCAACGATTCTTTACAGCCATACTTGTTGTCAAACTTAGACTTGGTTACGGAGTCGTTTATATTGATAGCAGGCATCGGAAGTGTTCCGTTCTTCATACGCTCGTACAGACGGTGAACGCCTGTTGTCGTTTCTTCAGAAAGGCCTTTCACACCCGGAGCAAGCTCAGGATACTTGTCGAGCACCATGTTGGTCAGGTCACCACCATCGTCCAGGATCATGTTAAGCGGCTTGCGGTCCTCGCCAAAGAACAGTGTCTGCTCAATGCACCAGTCAAACTCCTCAGCTGTCATACCTTTCCAGGCATAGACAGAGATACCAGCAGCAGCAATCGCAGCAGCGGCATGGTCCTGTGTAGAGAAGATGTTGCAAGATGACCAGGTAACCTCAGCACCCAGCTCTACCAGTGTTTCGATCAGCACAGCCGTCTGGATGGTCATGTGCAGGCAGCCAGCGATGCGGGCACCAGCCAATGGCTTGCTCGGGCCATACTCTTCACGGATAGCCATCAGACCAGGCATTTCAGCCTCTGCCAATCTGATCTCTTTGCGGCCCCACTCGGCCAGCGAAATATCTTTTACTTTGTACTTAAGTGTTGTATCGATCATATTTTACTTTTTTCTTAGGGAAGCACAAAATTACAAAATTTCTCACTCAACTTCAACATAATAGCACTACTCAACTGAAAGTCAATTAGTTTGAATATACCTTAAAAATATTGAGGCCTGTACCAATGGCACAGGCCTCAACCAGGTAGCGTCTTCTTCGTGGTTATCGGTTAGTAATGATCTCGGCACCAAGCGAGTTCGTGTTGTCAGCAGGTGGCGACACGAAACCTCTGGCAAATACAGTGTAGATGCGGCCACTGGCCAATTGCACGTTAGGCACGGCCAGCACTACAGTTTCTGTTCCGGCCAGTCTCACTTCCAGATCGTAAGAACCTGTCGGTACAGGGGTAAAAGGAGTCGCATCTTTGAATTCGCTGTTGCTGAACAGAACAGGTCCACCAGTTACGGCAATGTCTACTGCCGGGGCGTCTGGCGAAAGGTGCACAAAACGAACGTGCGCATTACCGGAGGCCGGTGCACTCAGGTCATCCATAAGCACCAGTGGCTCTATATTGCTCAACGTGTTGATCGCGAATACAGAGTAGTTCATGTTACGCTCCAGATCCAGGTTCGCATTGATAACTGATGTGTTAGTGCCAGCAGCATTTACTTTTATGTTTCGGCGACCAGCCGGCACTTCCAAATAGCCTGTATTATTTGGATAGGTAAGGGCTGCCGAATTCACTTTCTCATCATCCACCAATAAATCAACGCCCGGTGCGTCAGGTGAGGCGTGCACCACTAGTACATTCGCGTTTTCGATGACGGTCATGTCATCATCGTCATCATCACAGCTTGTTAGTACCATGGCTGGCAGCACCGCCAGCATCATGATTTTCATCCATTTCTTCATAGTAGTCTGATAAATTATTTATTAAAAATTTCTTTTAGCTGTGATTACAACCAGCAGGTATAGGGATTGTTTGCGGTTGGTCGTTTTTTATAAGAAAAACAGGGCTGATTAAATTTGTACCTTTGCAGTGTACCATGAAGCACTATACCCCGGAAGAGAAAGATTTTATACGGCAGCACCAGCACCGCCACCCGGCCGAATTAATGCTGCAGGCAAGCCGCTACCCACAGTTACCAGTGGCTGAACTGGTAAAGCAGATCCAGGCACGGCAAAAAGCCATTGACAAACTGCCGACCTGGGTAGCCCATCCGGATGTGGTATTTCCAACGGCTGTATCAGTAGAGCAGACTTCCTCAGAGGCAACTGCTGCCTTCAAAGCTTCGCTGATAAAAGGCAAGCTGCTCGTCGACCTGACAGGCGGGTTTGGGGTAGACAGTTTCTTTTTCTCGAAGCAGTTTGAGCAGGTGGTGCATGTGGAGCAGAACAGCGAACTTTCAGAAATAGCCACTTATAATTTCAAGCTGCTGGGTGCCACTAATATTGATGCTGTCAACTCCTCCGCAGAAGATTTTCTGCAGCAGTTTACTGGTAAAGCCGATGTGCTATACCTGGATCCGGCACGTCGTGGTGATAAACAAGAGAAGGTGCACCTGCTGCAAGACTGTGAACCGGATGTACTGCAGTTGCTGCCGGCGCTGTTTGAAAAAGCAGATGCTGTGCTGCTCAAAACCTCCCCCATGCTTGATATTGAGCTGGCGCTTGAGCAACTGGGTTCAGTATCCAGAGTATGGGTAATCGCACTGCACAACGAGTGCAAGGAAGTCCTATACCTGCTTCAGCCCGGTGCAAAGGCAAACCCCAGACGGTATGCGATCAACCTGATGCCAGACGGTAGCATACAAACGCTTACTTTCGATAAAGAGCAGGAAGAGCAAACGTCAGTCAGCTTCGCTGATCCAAAGGCCTATCTCTACGAGCCTAACTCCGCTATACTTAAATCGGGCGCCTACCGCAGTGTGGCCAGCCAGTTTGGCCTGCAGAAGCTACATCCTAACAGTCACCTTTATACCTCTGATCAGCTTATACCTGATTTCCCGGGCCGGGCTTTTGCCTGCCAGGCACAGGCCGATATAACAAAAAAGAAATCCTTGCCAGGCTCCCGCAGCGCAAAGCCAACATCACAGTGCGCAATTTTCCAGAGTCAGTGGCTGACATTCGCAAGAAGACAGGCATAAAAGAAGGAGGTGCAGAATACCTTTTCTTTACCACAGACATGCACCAGAAGCCGCTTGTGATCTTTTGCCGGAAAGCAATCGCCCCTGCCCTGTAATTTTTTTTTCAGATTTTTTATGGAGCTTTAATTTTGGCAGCTCTTCATAAAATCCTACCGCCTTTCTTTTTAGTCCTGTCAGATTACGCTCTCAATAGGTTCAGCCACAAATACATACATCTGATGTTATACTTACATAGCACTATATAACCATAATTGCTCCAGCCGGTTTTATTGCTATACCTGTTCCAACACTGACCTGCTTAAGCTGCTAACTGTTAAAACCTTAGTCCGTAAAACAGAGGGTCCCGTCTGGCACGGAGACACCATGTTAAACATAAAACTTGAAAGCTATGAAACGCAATAATGAAGAGAATCAAAATCAGAACAACAATCTGAATCAAAACAGAAATAATAATCAGAATCAACCGAGAAATGAATCAGGTGAGTTTGAAAGCACTTCTCGCTCCCAAAGCAATCCAATGAACCAGAGCGGCCAGCGATCGCAGACCAGCAGCAGCAACCAGGGCCAAGGTTGGCACGGTGACTCGCAAGGTCATGCACAGGCCGGCCGACAGAGCCATAAAAATGACAGCTCATCGTCATCTATCAGCAACAGTTCATCTCAGGGTAGCCAGTCCCAGGCCAGAAGCAGCAACCAGTCACAAGGCAGTAGCAGCCAAAGCCAGGGAAAAGGCTGGCACGGAGACTCAGAGGGACACGCACAAGCAGGGCGTCAGAGTAACAAGGACAACAACTCAGGCTCCAGCAATAATAACTCCTAATATAGTTTAGCTGAATATATTACAGAAAAGCCCGTGGCAGATGCTGCGGGCTTCCCTATTTACATCAACTAGCGTTCTTGAACTTCGTAAACTTAGTATAAGACACGATTTTAAACGAACTGAAATTTTAAAGCTATGAAAAACGAAAAAGAAAATAAGAACATGCCGAAAAATCAGCAGTCGGGCATGAATAAGCCTGGTAGCAAAAAGGACATAGGCAACGACCTGCACAAGGATGCGGTAGGGAAAAAGGGCTCTAACAACCCGACGCCACAGGCCCGCACAGACAACGAGCAGAAAAAACACTAACGATCGATTAACACTCACTCTAGGAGCCCCGGTTATACTGTGACCCAGTAAACAGCCGGGGCTCTTATTATACAGTCGCTCTCAAACCTGCACAGGCTTAGCTTTATGTTCAGCATTATTTTAAATGATTAATTAGACATAATAAGTTTTTTATTATATATTATTGGCTTAATATTTGATCTGTTCAAGTACCCATCAACATAAGCCAAGCTATGCGCAAACCTTTACTTTTCTTATCACTGCCTTTTGTCTTACTGCTGCTTGCTTTCAGCTTCAAAAAGGACAGCAACGACGACCTGATTACGCGCATTGCGCTCCAACTTCAGAAGTTCTATACCCTGCACCCACAGGAGAGCATCTACCTCCATCAGGACAAAGCGCTCTACAGCCTCGGCGAGACTATCTGGTTCAAAGCATATGCTTCTCAAAATACGACTGATAGCCTGAGCACGGTACTCTACGCAGACCTGGTAGGCCCTGACAACAAAGTGCGCCTAAGCAGGAAGCTGAAGCTGCAAAATGGCATGGCACACGGGGACTTCTACCTACCCGACACTTTATCAGAGGGACTTTACCAGCTCAGAGCTTACACGAACTGGATGCGCAACTTCGACCCGCAGTACTTTTTTACCAGAGAACTAAACATTGCCAGCCCTTCCCTTACGGAGGCCAAAGCTAGTATTACTTTCCAGACGCACACCTCCGCAGCCGGAGACTCCATCATCACCAGTCTACAGTTTTACAAGCACCCTTTTGAACCGCTAAAGAACCTGAAGCTAAAGACACAACTGGTGCTGGATGGTAAAAAAGGCAAGTCAGGTAGCCTGGAAACAGATGCGCAAGGTATAGCCCGGCTACCGCTTTTCTTCAGCAATGCCCAGAGTGGTAGCGTGAGGGAGGCCCTCCTGATCGTGCAGTCCGATGACAAGAGCAATCCGTTCCAGCGAAGCTACCGCCTGCCAGTGGGCCAACCAGCCCTCGACCTGCAGTTTTTCCCAGAGGGTGGACACCTCGTGGCAGGTATACCTTCGCGGATAGGTTTCAAAGCCGTGGACATAAGCGGCAAAGGACAGCAGGTAGCAGGCATGGTGCACGACCAGCAAGGCAACATGGTAATGGACTTTAAAAGTGAGCACCTGGGTATGGGCGCTTTTACGTTTATGCCCGAACCCGGCAAAACCTACACTGCGCAGGTACAGCTCCCCAATGGTCGCACAGCCAGGTATAAGCTGCCGGAGGCACAGCCTGAGGGCGTGGTGCTGCAGGTCGTACAGCATAGTGAACATACAGTAAACTTCCGGATAGAGCATAACTTCAGCAACCAGGCTACGCAAGGCCCCATGTATCTGATTGCGCATGCTGCGGACAGCCTTATTTTTGCGGTAAGAGCCAGCACCGACAAACCGGTACTGGAGTCAGCTATACCTGCATCCCGGTTCCCGGTGGGTTTGATCCACTTCACCCTTTTCAGCGCTGACGGCAAAGCCTGAGCGAACGCCTGGCCTTTGTGAACCATCCGCCACAGCTCCAGCTCAATATCACAACCGACAAGGCCATGTATGGCAAAAGGCAAAAAGTGACCTTGCAGCTCGAAGCCCGCGATGAC
The DNA here is from genome assembly GCF_000277005.1 of Pontibacter sp. BAB1700. Classification (NCBI taxonomy): domain Bacteria; kingdom Pseudomonadati; phylum Bacteroidota; class Cytophagia; order Cytophagales; family Hymenobacteraceae; genus Pontibacter; species Pontibacter sp. BAB1700. The sequence continues at coordinate 14,903 of NZ_AKIS01000027.1, forward strand.
AATGGCACGCCGGTAGTCGGCAATTTCTCGCTCGCCGTACGCGACGCCCTCATCGACCAGAACCAGCAGCCTTACGAAAACAACATTTACGCGCAGCTATACCTACAGGGTGAACTGAGAGGCAACATCGAGCAGCCCGCTTATTACTTTGACAAAAAGCAGCCACAGGCACGCCGCCACCTGGACCTGCTGCTGCTCACCCAGGGCTGGCGGCGCTTCAACTGGGACAACCTGCTACAGGACAAGCTGCAAACCACCCCACATCTTCCGGAGGAGAGTATTTCATTTTCAGGAAGAGTAGAAAAAGAGCTCGGCAAGAAGACACCTCAGAAAAGCAACCTGACGCTTATCTTCACGCCAAACACGGCTCCAAAAGACACTATACCTACACTGCCTAACCTGATCATGGCAGAGACGAACCCCGACGGTAGTTTCCGTTTTGTAGGGCTGGACTTTGAGGATACGTTGAAGGTCTTCATACAGGCGCGAACGCCAAAGGGCAGCAACAACCAGCTGATTCACCTGGATCGGACCACTGCCCCTATACCTAATTTTCAGGCATTGGAAGGAGCCACCCTATCGCCTGACCAAATAACAGCCTACCGCAGGCGCATGAGCGACTGGGCAAAGGCAGACCGCCAGCACCGCCTGACGACGGGTGCCATTCAACTGAAACAGGTAGACATAACAGCCAGAAAGCAGGAGTTCAGCAATGACCACCGCATTTATTTTAAAGAGAATGCAGATGCCCGTCTTGAGCTGGACAAGTTCACCGTGGTTTACCCAAATGTGCTGCAGTACCTGGCAGGCAGAGTCGCAGGTGTGCAGGTGAATGGCTCCGGCCTGGAAACTTCTGTATCGATACGCGGAGGGGGAGCGCCACTGTTTGTACTGGATGGCATGCGTGTCGAGCTGGAAACAGTCAATTTGCTTGACCCCTCGGACATTGAAGCAATAGAAATATTAAAGGGAGCCAATGCGGCCATTTTTGGTGCCTCGTCCGGCAACGGGGTGATTGCGCTCTTTACCAAGAGAGGCAACCCGAATTACAACTATGCAAATGAAAAATCACCCGGCACGATCAACTTCAAGCTAGCTGGATACAACAAGCCGTCGGAGTTTTATTCGCCACGCTACGATGTACCCCAGGACCGACACAACCTGCCCGACTACCGTAGCACCCTGCACTGGCAGCCCAATGTAGCCACCGATGCCAATGGGAAGGCGACTATTTCGTTCTTCACGTCAGATGTCATTACTGAGTTTGTGGCCGTGTGCGAAGGTATAGCAAAGCACGGAACGGTAGGCGCGACCTCCTATCGCTTCAGCAGCGACACACGGATACAGCCATAGTCTACTTTTTCCGGCTGACCCACTTGTTGCCCTTTAGCCAGAAGCGCCAAGGCAGCAGGGCATCATCGCCGGCGTAGTCTATACCTACACGGGGGCCGATAGCTATACCTTCAGCAGGTACGTCTATACCTTCCTCTATCCAGATGGTGTCGCCGGTGAGTGGTTCGCCGTAGTGGCGGCGGTCTATACCTAAGGCGATACTAAGCACGCCCGGCCCGGCAGTAAGGTTGGGTTTAGGGGTGAGCATATTGCGGCGCAGCAGCATTTCTTCTATGCCTTCTGTCGGCTCAATGGCCCGTACCAGCACGGCGTCGGCGCTTCCTTCTACATTGGTAATGATGTTAAAAAGGTTGTACATGCCATACACCAGGTATACATAAGCCACTCCGCCCTCGTGGTACATGATCTCGGTACGCTGGGTCCGGCGGTTCATGTGCGCATGGCAGGCCTTGTCGTTTGTGCCGGAGTAAGCTTCTGTTTCCACGATCATGCCTCCGGTGAGGATGCCACCGTGGTTCGTGTAGAGGTATTTCCCCAGCAGGTCCTGCGCCACCTGCACCACATCCGCTCGGGTATAAAAGTCTTTTCTGAGCTTCACTTTGTAATGAATAATGATGAATGAGTAGTTAATTCATAGCTGCCTGCAAGCAAATGATGAACAGGTATACGTGAAACAAGCTTATCGGCCAATACCTTATCCGCGCATTATTGTTCGTTATCATATGCTACTCACTAAATCTAATCGCTCATTCGTCATTACTCATTACTTGTTTCTTCGTTAAAACAATTACCTTTGCCTCAGATTGGTGGCCTTGTTGTTTCCGCGACAAAGCCTTAAAAGGGAAATAGGTGAGATACCTATGCTGTTCCCGCAACTGTGATCTTCTTAAAAAGGGGTTAGCCAAAACCACCGCCACTGTGCCGCACGACGCACGGGAAGGCTGGCTAACCTGAAGAGAGCCAGGAGACCTGCCAGTCCGACAACAATTAGTCGTATGCTTTCGGGTAAAAAGCTGCACGGCCTTCGCTATACCTGCGCGCGCTGTTCCTGCCTATACCTGCCTGCATGCTTCGGGATCTAAGCAAGCGTATACGTGGCAAAGTTTCATTACCGTCTTTTATCATACCTGGCCCTTTTGCTGGGTATAGCACCGGCTGCCGTGGCACAGCAGGATACAACGCTGTATCACTTGCGCACCGTCGAGATATTCGGCAAGCCCGCCGAGGTTTTTGCCTCCGGCAGCCGCGTGAGCACAATCGACAGCAGTTTCATCCGCACCTATGCTTCCGGCACCATAGCGGATGCCTTGCAGTCCCGCACACCGGTTTTTCTGAAAACGAACGGTGCGAGCGGCATTTCCACTCCTTCTTTCCGGGGCACCAGCGCTACGCATACTGCCGTGCTTTGGAACGGCCTCAACATCAGTCAGCCAGCCTTGGGGCAGAGCGACCTGTCCTTGTTGCCTTTGAGCAGTATCGGAAGCATTGCGGTGCAGCATGGAGCGGCAGGTGCTATGTATGGCAGTGGCGCGATCGGTGGGCTGTTTTGCTTAACTCCCCAACCCGGCAAGAACCCGGTTTTGGAGCAGATGTGATGCAGGAGGCCGGCAGCTTCGGCCGCTACTTCTCCAGCGCAGGCGTTCGCTACAGCGGCCAAAAGTTTTCTGTCGCACTGAGTGGCTATCGCCTGGCAGCAGAAAACGACTTTTCTTTCCGGGACTACGGTCGCATTGGAGCACCGGCTCGTCGACAGGACCAGGCACAGGTAGCACAGCATGGCTTTACGCAGGACCTGAGCTGGCAGCTCTCTTCCAACACCCGGCTTGCTTTGCATGGCTGGTATACCTTTGCCGACCGGGAAGTAGCTCCGGCGCTGGGCGCTGCCAACACCAATGCCGAACAACTCGACCGGAACCTGCGCCTGATGGCGGAATTGAACCACAGCAGCAACTGGGGCGAAACCTCCGTGAAAGCAGCCGTCTTCAATGATTACCTCCGCTACACCGACAATAACAACTACTCTACCACTGATATCAACACTTACCAGGTACAGGCTGAGCAGACCTATACCTATGCCCGCCGCTGGAGTTTGCGGGGTGGCCTTAATTTACAGCACTTTGACGCCAATGTGCAAGGCTATGGCAAACAAGTAACTGAAGACCGCGCTTCGGCTTTCCTGCTCTTCCGCTACGACCCCAGCAAGCGACTCGACCTGAGCCTGAACCTGCGACAGGCATTTGTGAAAGGCTACAACCCCACTCCAGCCCCCAACCTGGGCGCCAATTGGCTCATGCTGCAGCAGGGTAATCACCAGCTATACCTGAAGGGCAACGTGTCGGGCAGCTACCGGGTACCGACGCTGAACGAGCGCTTCTGGCAACCGGACGGTAATCCGGACATCAAACCGGAGCAAGGCTGGAGTTACGAAACCGGACTGCGTCACCGCTATACCCTGGGCAGTGTGCAGTTGGATTCTGAATTGTCTGTCTACCGCATGCTGGTGGACAACTGGATACAATGGATGCCGATCACTTCCAGCTATTGGTCTCCCCGCAACCTGCAGAAGGTTCGCTCACAGGGTATAGAACTCAGCAGTCGCGCCAGTACCGTAATAGGCGACTGGCTACTGGCTGCTACGGGCGCCTATACCTATACTTCCTCCGAGCAGGTAAAGGCCTACGAAGGAAACCAGGAACTGAACCAACAGCTTGCGCACGTGCCATTGCACAAAGCCCAGTTGGGTGCTGACCTTACATTCCGCTCTTGGACGCTCCTCGGCAACATCACACATACCGGCCTCCGCTATACCGATAACAGCAACGCCGGCAGCCTGCCTGGCTATACCTTGCTCAGCCTGGCACTGCACAGAAAGTTCAGCCTCGGTCAGTATCAGTTTGTCGCTTCAGTACGCAGCGATAACATAACCGACCGTGAATATACTGTGCTCGAAAACGTGCCGATGCCACCCCGCAGCTTTGCGGCCAGCCTGCGCTTTATCATACCTTAAATTATATACATACCTCAATAACATGAAAAAAATTACCCGCTTCCGCAGCTACTTCCTGTCAGCTGCCTTTGCCTTTAGTGCGCTCACTATCACTTCCTGTGACAAAAAGGACAACGAGCCGGCCGGAGAATATGCACGCAATGGTGTCCTGGTTTCCAATGAAGGTGCCATGACCAAATCAAACGCCTCGATGAGCTTCTACAGCCACGATAGCAAAACTGTGGAGAACGAGTCTTTTAAGAAGGTGAATGCTCCGCTTCTGCTCGGCGACGTGTTACAGCATATGGTACAGCATGGCGACAGACTATACCTGGTGATGAACAATAGCGGTAAGGTGGTAGTGACTAATGCCCACACCCTGAAAGCTGAAGGTGAGATCGCCGGTCTGGAAGCTCCCCGCTACTTTACGGCCCTGAACGATGATAAAGGTTATGTAACGGAGTGGCTTGGCTACGACCCGGCAACTTATGAATATGGCAACGGCCGTGTGGCAGTGGTAGATCTCCAAACGTTGACCGTTACCAAAACAATCACTGTAAGCGTGCAACCGGAGCAACTAATCCTGCAGGGTGGAAAGCTCTACGTAGCCAACAGCGGCGGCAATACGGTAACGGTAATCAACACGGCTACTGACGCGATAGAAACTTCTATCACCGTAAACGACGGCCCGAGCAGCCTGGCACTGGACCGAAACAACATGCTTTGGGTAAGTAGCCGCGGCATCAAGTCTTATGACCCAACCGACTGGTCTGTCAGTGAAGAAAACAGCACCCCCGGCTCCCTCGCCAAGATCAACACAGGCAGCAATTCGGTAGCCGCGACGCTCACCTTCACCAGAAATGCGCCATCTCCAGACAAGCTCACGCCAAATCAGAACGGAGACAAGCTCTACTATGTATTCAACAACAAGGTATGGGTGCAGGATGTCAACACAACTACACTGGCCACTCAACCACTCATCGACCGGGGCACCTATGTGCCATATGGCTTCAATGGCCTGGGTGTGGAACCTGGCAGCGGCACGATTTACGCTGGCAAGGCGACAGACTATGCCTCCAACGGTTGGGTAGTACGCTACAGCCCACAGAGCGGAGCTGCTATAGATTCCTTTAGGGTTGGTATTGCCCCGAACGGCTTTGTATTCAAATAATTAATCCTTTATCCCCAAAAGCACAATGCCCGGCCCTCTTATTGAGAGAGCCGGGCATTGTGCTTTTATGCCTGATCCGAATTACTGATTCGGATTAGGTTTCAGATTTTCATCATAACGTTTCTGCCGGTCACCTTCCTGGTTGTAGGCACTGTCGCCGATGGCGGTACCTTCACGGCCTTCATATATTCCTTCGTGGTTTTCAGTGGTGTCGCCGTATGTTCCGGCTCGGTCTTGCTCCTCCGGATACTCAATTTCGCTCCGCTCCACGTTTGTCTCACCTGGGTCGGTACCTGTGTTACAGGCCGCCATACCTACGCCCATAAGCAAACCAAGTACAGCAGCCGTTGTCTTTATAGATTTCATAGTTTTTTCAGTTAAGATTTTCAAAGTGCCAATCCACATCAGGGTATAGCTCTTTAATGTACGACCAGCCTACAATTAGAGTTAAAAAAAGCTACACAGCTCGTCCGTTTGCCGTATGACATAGTGCACTAAAACATGAAGCTATGATGAACGGGAAAAATAAGTCTGATCAGGAAAAGAGCAGCAAGGAAATGTCTCGGACAAGAAAAAGGTAGCTACCGACAAGCAAACCCCACCGCCACAGGGTTCAGGTGCGAACAATCCGAACCATACCAAAGACGATAGCTCTGATGCCGAGGCACAAAAAGGACACGCCTGATGACGCAACAATCAGCCTAACCCTTAACTTTGCGGCTATACCTGGTCTGCCATGAAAAAGAACTTGATGAACCCGGCGCTTAAACGCAAGTTGCTGGTTATCTCCCTGCTGTGCCTGCTCGTAGCCTCTGCCCTGCAGCTCTATACCTTCGGCTTTGCTGATAACTTCTTCAGTAACTGGCTGCGCATGTTTGTGGTACTGTTTGTTTTGGTGGCAGGTACTGTGCTGGCTGTTGTGCCGGGTGCAAATTATATTGTAAACAAGACCTCGCAATTGTTCAGATAAGCACTGCTATACCTCTACAAACGAAAAGCCCGTGATAGCATCACGGGCCTTTTGTTTTAGGGAACAATTGAAACACTTACACCATCACAAGCCATTGCTTCGGGTTATTATTCATGAAATTTATTTCACTGATTTAACCTTTGCTTTTACGCCTAGAAGCATTCAACTATAGATGATAATAATGCAAATATAGTGATATTTAGATTGATTTATATAATAAAATATCGCTTTAATGCATAATTTATTCGATGTTACACCTGTCATTCCCTAAGCCGCTCATTTACAACAATTCCAGACTGAACCCTGCCTGCATAAGAAGTGTTAAGCAGGCAGTAATTGTTTAGAAAGCGCTACTTAATCAGTAGTTTTGCAGTCCGCGCCCTTTGGGGCGTTCTTATTTTAAGAATCCCAAGACTTGAAGAAGCCAACCATACTGCTCATCACGCCGCCGCTCACGCAGCTCAACACACCCTACCCCGCCACTGCCTACATCAAAGGCTTTCTGAAGGGGCAGGGCTATACCGTTACCCAAGCTGACTTTGGCATTGAGTTGGTGCTGCGTATGTTTTCGAGAGGTGGACTAAGCAGAATATTTGAGGCTGTAGAAAAGGGGGATTTTGAGCTGTCGGATAACAGCCGACGCATCCTGCGACTCAGGCGGGAGTACCTGAACACCATTGAGCCGGTCATCCGTTTTCTGCAGAACAAGGACACCACCCTGGCTCAGCAGATCAGCTACAGCCGTTACCTGCCCGAGGCCTCACGCTTCGACCAGGTAGAGGACATTGACTGGGCTTTTGGCAGCATGGGCATCACCGACCGAGCCCGCTACCTGGCCACGCTATACCTGGAGGACTTGGGTGACCTGATCAAAGAAACCATCTGCCCCTATTTCGCCTTCAGCCGCTACGCCGAGAAACTAGCCTTGTCGGCCACTTCCTTTGACCCGTTGGAGGAGTCGCTGCAGACGGAGCCAAACCTGGTAGACCAGCTATTGCTGGAGTTGCTGGAGGAGCGCCTGCAGGAAGTGCAGCCGGATGTGGTGGGCTTCTCTATACCTTTCCCAGGGAACCTGTATGGTGGTTTGAGACTGGCACAGTATATCAAGCAGCAATACCCGCACATCCATACGATGATGGGTGGCGGCTATCCTAATACGGAACTGCGAAGCCTCCGCGAGCCGCGCCTGTTCAAATACATCGACTTTGTAACCCTGGATGACGGCGAAGGTCCTTGGCTGAAGCTGCTGGAATACTTGCGAGGTGAACGCCAGGTTGATTTTCTGCAGCGAACATTCATGCTGCAGGATGGCAAGGTAGAGTTTATCAACGGCTGCCTAGACAAAGATATTCCGCATACTGAAGTAGGAACGCCGGACTACAGCGATCTGCCACTGCAGGTCTACCTGTCGGTGATCGACGTGATCAACCCGATGCACCGCCTCTGGAGTGACGGTCGCTGGAACAAGCTAACGGTGGCGCACGGCTGCTACTGGAAGCGCTGCTCCTTCTGCGATATCACCCTCGACTACATTTCCCGCTACGAAACGGCCCCGGCTACTTTGCTGGTTGACCGCATCGAGCAGATCATCGCCCAAACTGGCCAGACCGGCTTCCACTTCGTAGACGAAGCCGCACCGCCTTCTGCCCTGCGCGACCTGGCCATCGAACTGATCCGCCGTGGAGTGAAAATTACCTGGTGGGGCAACATCCGCTTTGAGAAGACATTTACCCCCGACCTCTGCCGATTGCTGGCCGCTTCAGGCTGTATCGCTGTGTCGGGTGGTTTGGAAGTGGCATCTGACAGACTGCTGGACCTGATGAAAAAAGGTGTGAGCATTGCGCAGGTGGCACGTGTAACGGACGGCTTCACACAAGCTGGCATCATGGTGCATGCCTACCTCATGTATGGCTTCCCAACGCAAACCGCCCAGGAAACGATTGACTCGTTGGAAGTGGTGCGGCAGCTTTTCCTGAACGGCGTGATCCAGTCCGGCTACTGGCACCGCTTCAGTATGACGGCGCACAGCCCGGTGGGCAAACACCCCGAGAAGTTTGGTGTGGTGAAAGTTGGTCCGCCGGAAGGTGACTTTGCCAACAACGACCTCTGGCACGATGACCCGCAGGGAACCGACCACGAGCTGTTCGGCCAGGGTTTAGCGAAAGCCATCTACAATTATATGCATGGTGTGGGGCTGGAGGAGCCACTCTCTTTCTGGTTCGATTTCAAAGTGCCGCGTGTCACTACAGACCGCAACCTGATCGCCAAGGCCATACAGGAACCAGCCAAACCGGACAGCGAGCGCAAACTGGCGCGTGTATTCTGGCTCGGCAATGTGCCCGAAATCGACTTTATGATGTATGCCAAGAAAGGCCAGACCATTGAGCGCTGTGTGCTTACTTTCTACGAAAAGGCCGAGGATTTCCAGATCAAGACCACAGCCAACATCGGGCAGTGGCTGCTGGAGCAACTCACGCTGCTGACTTCAGAAGATGCCCCGTCTATTTCGCTGAAGCAATTGGAAGAAACCTATCCGCTGGATGCGCACCTGAACTTCTCAGAGTTCCTGGCCTCACCAGTGTGGTTTGAGTTGCGTGAGAAAGGGTTGCTGTTGCTGTAGCAACTGGAACAATATTAAAAAAGGGAGAGGCACCTAAACTACACCTCTCCCCTTTTTTTGTTTGTTACTATTACTTGTTATCAGAAGTAGGAGGAGTATACTCCAGCCCGAACCTCTTCGCATATTCGCTCAGAGGCTCCATACCTATCGTCGCACGGCGCTTATCCACATTCGCTTCATCTTCTATCGGGTAAAACTCGGGCTTATTGGTTTCAGGGTTATTCTTTAATTGGCTGCCGTAGAGCTGTGGCTGGTTGTTGTACATGCGCACCCTGTCCTCTGTAAGTGCCAGGCTACTTTTCTGCAACTCCCCTTTCTCTGCCGCTTCCCGCATCATGGGCAGGTATTTCTCCATTAGCTCCTTTTGATCCTGGCCTATATGTTGTATCACTGCCCAGGCCGCCTGACTAGCCGCCCCTCCTACCATGCTTTTCTTGGGCCAGCCGTGCTCTTCAATAATCGCTATTATCTGCTCCAGGTTTTCCTTGTCAGCAGCCCACATTTTACGAATCAGTTCTTGAAACTGCTCTGACTGCGACCCGTGCTCCTGCTGCACCTTACTGATCATGCGTCTGTATTTCTGGTCATCTTCATAGATTTGCTCCAGCTGTGCCTTCAAGGGTTTATTGTAGTTGGCTTCTGCCTTATCCACATTCGCCTGCAGCTGCTGCACCAACTTTTCCCAGCGCTTGTCGCTGTGAAGACTGTTCAGGTCGCTGTCCTGTTTCAGGTGACTGATGTTGAGATAGCCTTTGTCGATGGCTTTGCCAAGGTGCGCAAAGGCCTTATCTTTGTCTCCTGCCAAGGCCCAGGAACAGGCAGCATTGTAGTGATCTGCGGTACTCCCCTTCCCATTTTTTAACACCTGATCGTATACTTGTCCGGAGCCTTTATAGTCTTTGGCATCATACTTTGCATTAGCCTCAGCAGCAGATTGTGCTCACGTAACAGTGCTTATGCTACCAGCCAGCAGCAGGGAAAGGAAGAGCGTTTTCATAGATTTTCTGGTTTGTTTACTATTCAATCTACACAAATTTCATAATATATATACCTTATCAGATACTTTATTCTGCTGCAACAGCTTTAACGTAAAGGCAAACCGATGACAGATGTGCAAAAAAGATGAAGCCACACAAACAGCTGTTCGTGCGGCTTCACAGAAAGGAGGGTGATACATTTAGTTATTCATGTAGCTTTCCCGCACAGCCTTGAACTCAGAACCTGCCTTCCATTGTGGCCACTCCGATGAGCCCGCCAAACGGTGACCTACCTGGTAAAGCAGTTTCAGATCCTCTACCACCCCATCCATTTTATAATCCGGATGCACCTGGTCGGCTGCTTTGTGGTAATAGTTGGCGTAGTACTCGTCAAGTTTCTTCTTGCCCAGTTCTTTACCACCATTCACCAGGTCCACTCCAGGCCCGATAAACAGCGCTGGTATACCTATTTTGGCAAAATTGAAGTGATCGGAGCGGTAATACAGGCCTGCCTCCGGATTCTCTTCCGGCGCGATGTAACGACCAGCCGCTTCAGCCTCCGCTGTGATATAGTCCTCGAGCTCGGACTGGCCATCCCGTACAGTACCACGTCTTTTGTCTTACCATAAGGGTTCATCATGTCCATGTTGATGTTAGCCACCGTCTTCTCTTTCGGGAATACCGGGTTTTCAGCATAGTAGGCTGAGCCCCAAAGTCCCTGCTCCTCCGCCGTCACGGCCAGGAACACGACGGTGCGCTCCGGCTGCGTCGGCTGATTCTTAAATGCCTTGGCAATCTCGAGCAGGCCGGCCACACCACTGGCGTTATCCACAGCACCGTTGTAGATACTATCGCCTGTCGCATCGGCCTTGCCTATACCCAAGTGGTCCCAGTGGCCGGTATAGATGATCGTCTCGTCAGGGCGGGTGCTGCCGGTGATCTTGGCGATGAAGTTAGATGTCTTATCGTAGCGGGTCTTCACTTTTAGCGAAGTGCTCGCCTGCAGGTTTAGCGGGAAAGGTTTGTTGCCTGGCTTAGACGCTCTGCTAAGTACAGACTTATAATCCATACCTGCAGCGGCGAAGAGTTTCTCAGCTACAGGGGTAGTGATCCATCCTTCCATGGCGCACTTGTAGGTTTCGCGGCCACGGCTGTCAAGATACATTTTGGAAGTGTTCCAGTTGTTCTGCACTACCTGGAAGCCGTAGCCTGCCGGCTCCGTGTCGTGGATGATCAAGACTCCTTTTGCCCCCTGTCGGGCTGCCTCTTCAAATTTGTAAGTCCAGCGACCGTAGTAAGTCATAGCTTTGCCTTTGAATACGGCCGGGTCCTGGGTATAAAAACCCGGTCATTCACCAACATCACCACAATCTTATCTTTCACATCCAGACCGGCATAGTCGTTCCAGTTGTACTCCGGCGCCACAACGCCAAAGCCCACAAACACCATATCTGTTGGGTCGATGTTGATGGATTCGTCGGTGCGTTTGGTCCAGATCACATAGTCATTACGACCTTCCAGCTTCAGCTCCTGCTGCTTGCCTTTGATGGTCATGTTTGAACTAGCCGTCGTATTCACCTCCACCATTGGTACCTCCTGGAAATAGCTGCCGTCATTGCCCGGCTCTACTCCAAGCGCCTTAAACTCCCGCTCCAGATAATCCAGTGTTTTCTGCTCGCCCGAAGTGAACGGCTTGCGGCCCTCCATATCATCGGCAGCAAGGGCAGTCAGGTATTGCTCGTAGCTTTCTGTTGTAAGTGCGGCCACGGTTTCGGCACCGGCTTCTCCAGTTTCAGGACTGGAAGACTGGCAGGCTGTGAACGCTCCGGCCAGTAATACCGGCAGGAACAGGGGTCTGATTCTTTTTATCATAGTGAAATAAGGTTGCTTTAATTAGCTGAGGCTACTGAGGTATAGCCGCTACAGAAGTGTTAAAGTACATAAAGCTGTTCAGGAAAAAAAGTAGCGAGTGCTTCAAGACCATTTGCAGCGTAGCTGGCTGGCAGCTTCCTCTTGAAACTGAGGTCAGGTATAGCCCCGGTCATTGGTACAGACACTCGCGGGTCTGGAAAACACAGCGGGATCAGGCCCAGCACAGGTTTTCTTAAAACAAAAAGCACCCACAGCTTTATGCCGTGAGTGCTTTTATACTTTCTAGCTTTTCAACTTTCTGACTTATCAGTCTCGCTTTGTCTTGAGCAACTGGCGTAGCTCAGCCAGCTCGTCGCGGTACTTGGCAGCTTGCAGGAAGTCCAGGTCTTTGGCGGCGGCTTCCATCTGCTTCTCGGTTTTCTTAATCAGTTTCTCGAGTTCGTCGCGCTTCATCATCTGAATCACCGGTTCTGCCGCAAGCGATACCTCCTCCGGACCAGCATACATCTTCACCTCTTTCTTCTTAGCGTCGGCTACAGATGTCTGCTCAAATATCTCGTCCTTGGTCTTGAGAACGGTACGCGGTGTAATGCCATGTTCCAAATTATAAGCCATCTGCGTTTCACGGCGGCGGTTGGTCTCCTCAATGGCCCGTTGCATAGACCCTGTAATGCGATCGGCATACATAATCACACGGCCCCGCTCGTTACGGGCGGCACGCCCCATGGTCTGAATCAACGAACGCTGGTCACGCAGGAAGCCTTCTTTATCAGCGTCGAGAATAGCCACTAAGCTCACTTCCGGCAAGTCAAGTCCCTCACGTAAGAGGTTCACACCTACCAGCACATCGATCTCCCCGAGTCGCAGTTCGCGCAGAATTTCCACACGGTCCAGCGTTTTCACCTCCGAGTGCAGATACTTCACTTTGATATTGAGGCGGTCCATGTATTTGGTCAGTTCTTCCGACATACGCTTGGTCAGCGTCGTCACCAGTACGCGCTCTTTGCGCTTGATGCGCTCGTCCACTTCGTCCAGCAAGTCATCGACCTGGTTCGCACTTGGCCGTATCTCAATCTCCGGATCAAGCAGACCAGTCGGACGGATGATCTGCTCTACGATCACGCCCTCTGATTTCTGTATCTCGTAATCGCCCGGTGTGGCACTTACAAATACCACCTGGTGCATCAAACTCTCAAATTCGTTGAAGGTGAGCGGACGGTTATCCATGGCGGCTGGCAAGCGGAAGCCATACTCTACAAGCGCCACTTTGCGGGAGCGGTCGCCGCCCCACATGGCGCGTACCTGTGGTATCGTTACGTGACTCTCATCGATCACCATCAGGAAATCGTCAGGAAAGTAATCGAGCAAACAGAACGGACGCGCACCCGGCGAACGGCGGTCAAAGTAGCGGGAGTAGTTCTCTATACCTGAGCAGTAGCCCAGTTCCCGGATCATCTCCAGGTCGAACTCAGTACGTTCCTTAATACGCTTGGCTTCTACTGGTCTATCCTCTTTCAGGAAATATTCGTGCTGCGCCACCATGTCGTACTGTATTTCATGTATAGCCTGCTGCAGTGTGTCCTTGCCAGTTACGAAGAGGTTGGCAGGGTATAAAGTAATGGCTTTCTCGTCAGCTATCTTCTTTCCTGATTCCGGATCGATGCGATGAATCTGCTCCAGCTCATCGCCGAAGAAATAGAGGCGGTAGGCGAAGTCAGCATAGGCGGGAAAGATGTCTACGGTATCGCCCTTCACGCGGAATGTTCCACGTGTGAACTCGGCCTCAGTACGGCTATAAAGAATCTGTACAAAGGTATAGAGCAGGTTGTTACGGCTGTAGCGCTGACCCGGTGCCAGGTAAATCACGTTCTTGCCAAACTCCTCCGGGTTACCGATACCATAGATACACGACACCGACGCTACCACGATCACATCGCGGCGGCCGGAGAGCAGCGCAGAGGTGGTATGCAAACGCAGCTTCTCGATCTCCTCATTTATTTGGAGGTCTTTTTCAATAAACACATCCGATGAAGCGATATAGGCTTCCGGCTGGTAGTAGTCGTAGTACGAGATAAAGTACTCTACTGCGTTATCCGGAAAAAATTGCTTGAACTCGCCGTACAGCTGCGCAGCCAAAGTCTTGTTATGACAGAGCACCAGTGTTGGCTTGCCGGTATTTTTGATCACGTTGGCCATGGTAAAGGTCTTACCCGTACCCGTGGCACCCAGCAGCACCTGCGCAGGCTCCCCTTTGTTAACGCCTTCTGTGAGTTGGGCAATCGCTTTTGGCTGATCGCCGGTTGGTTGAAATTCTGATGTTAGCTTAAAATCCATTCGTTGGTTTTACAACTTGTAAAGATATACTATAACATGAAAAATGGGCTGTAAGTTTAGCTTTTGTCAATATAATAGCAGGCAGAACAGGAATTCTCCGAAAACAAAAAACCTGCTCTGAGAGCAGGCTTTTGCATGTTTAACTATTCCTAACAATTAATATAAATTAGGCACTGTAAAAACTGTTCTATTCATCTGAACAAACCTGCTTTACCCGCACCGGCGGGAACATCATGTAGACTGCAGTGCAAAGCGGTCCGTACTCAGTGTTGCGCTCAAGAGATAAGTAGACTACTTTACCGGAGTGCCTTAAGTCTTCGGGCAGATTGTCGGTGGTGACAAAGCCGCTCTGCAATTGTCCAATGTACTGGTTGTTGCGCTGTTCGCCTGTACCGTCGGCATCCATGATCTGGAGCACGTACCAGCCGGCTTCGCAGTCAGGTCCCACCACCTCTACCTGCAGGCAGGCCGGTACTGCCTCTTCCTGGTCAGCACAGCTTACAAGCAGCAGCGCCAGCAGCAGGTATAACACAATGATGGACAGGACACTCTTCATAGTTTTATGTTGTACTAATGGTGCTTGGTGAGCAGGGCTACCCGACACGGGCACTGGTTGCCGGACTGTTAAATGATTAGTCTTCTTCATTTGCCAGCATCTATGCCCTGTGTTAGGAGCCCCTTTATCTGTATAAATAGTAAGTATCTGTAAATATGGCACTTGGATCAGATCCGTAATAAATTCCCTCCAGTACCAGCAACCTTTGATCGCGGTGCATGACTCTGAACCGGGCCGACCATCCAAAGTTGCTCAGCACAAACGAGTTTGGCTGCGAGTAGTCCGCTTTGAAACTATCGCGGTACACACTGTTAGAACTCTGCATGCTCGCCCGCTGCAGGTAAGCACTGTCAGGCTTAAACTCAAAGTAATCATTCGCGGTGCCTGTGTACATCACGGAGGTGCAAGTACCGCCGCGACACAGTTTGTTATTCACGCGCTCAATCCGCCACTTACCCTGCACGGACTCGCGCAGTCCGTTCTCCTTTGTAACCGGTTGCATGTCTTCATCTGATTTTGCGCAGCCTGTCGCCAGCCCTAACAGGATAGTGGCCATGGCCGCAAGCCCCCATATTTTTTTCATAGCGTGGAAAGGCGCTGGTTTAGAAGCCGCCTAAAAAGGAATTGTCTTGAAATGCACAGCCCGAGAGCAGCACAGAAAGAAATAAGAGCGCCAGCAATACATACCACCCAGATATATTTTCGCGGCCGGCGGCCACCAGGGCCAACAGTGTTTGAAGAACGGATCTCATGAACAGCATCATTTGCATAGCGCTTTTATTTAAATCAACCAATCACTCTACACTTACATGATTCCCATTGGAGCCGAAGGGTTGCAAGGCTTCAAAAAAAAAATCAGAAATTATTTTCGCGAGCTGTTCAACTGGTAGTTCAGGCTCATGTTCATACCGATCGCATAGGGTCTGCCCTGCGGCGCGGCGGCTTTGTCAGGATCGGCCACCAGGTGCTGAAGTAGTGACGCACCTCCGGCCCGAGTGCCAGTGTCAGGTTTGGCGTGATGCGCTTGCCCACACCCACAGATGCATTGCCGGAGAACTGTACGTTGCGGAAAGGTGATTCGCTGTCGTTGGCAGCGTAGCTGACCGACTGCACGTCCTGGTTAGAAGCCGTCACGCTGGACTCCAGCAGGAAGTTGGCAGCCGCACCTGCAGCTACATACATAAACCAGTCTTTATTGATATCCTGCTCGTACTGCAAGCCCAGTGGCACTGTCAGGTGGCGGTACTTGTACTCGGTAGCATATGCATCCCCTGTACGGGCCACACTCACTGAGTCAGAAGAGAAGCCGTCGTTCAGCGAAGACACAAAGAAAGTAGACGGACTGAGTTCGTAGCGCTCGTTAGAGCGGGGCTTCACCCAGAACTGACGTACGATGTAGTTCGACTTCGAACGCGTCCTGCTCTCGCTATACCCTATACCTGTCAGCAGCTTCAGTTTCTCTTTCAGTTTGAAGCCGGCTTTGGCCTCTACCGCATAAGAGTAAGCCGGTTGCGTGCTCTCCTCAAACTCTTCACGTGCAGCCGTCATGTTCTGGAAAGACTCCTGTGAAGCATTTACACTTGGCCCAGACGCAGCGATGCTGAGCATGTTCCTGTTGTTGGAGCCTGGCATGGCTAGTGGATCCGGCAGGCCGATGTTCTGTTCAAAAACTGATGGGGCATAGGCCAGGTTCAGGCTCCAGCGGCTGCTTGACTTGGTTACTGCATCAGCCGATTTTGATTGCTGAGCAGCAAGTGCTCCCTGCGCCACCTCGGCTGTCTGTTGACGGCTGGCCTGGTGTGCCTCACTCATTTCTGCGAAGGACTTCGGCTTGGCTGCCATCGACTGGTTACCTAATGGAAATGGCTGACCTGCAGCTGCTGTGTTGTTACCGAACGTGATCGTCACGCTCTCCCAGGTAATGATTTGGGTATAGCGGTTGCCAGGCGCAAAAAGACTGCCTTGTGTAGCGCCAGAGTTACTGCCCGGGAAACCTCCTGACACATAGCCTCTGCTACGGCCCGGCATTGGCGTATAGCCCAGGTATGGACTGTAGCCCGGCGCCACATTGAAGTAGTCGCCGGCCTGTGGTTCGTTGCTCAGTTCGGAGGTTTCCGCAGTAACCGGCTGTTTGCCCTGGCGCATTCCAGCTGCACTTGCCGCGCTATTGGCCTGTGCTGTTTCTTCAACAGGAGTGTAGGCCATGGCAGAAGCCTCTTCTTGCTGTGCGGCATAGGCGCTCATGGCCTCCTCTACGGTTACAGGAGCATTAGCGGGCTTGGCTGCAGGCAGGGCGGCTATACCTGGCTGCACGCCTCCCTGGTTCATGCTGCCGTTGTAGTAGTAGGCCAACAGCGCACCTGTGACAGCAAACAGCACAAAACAGGCTGCGGCAAGCTGCCGGTAGAACAGGACGCGCTTCTTATAATCTTTGTTTTCCTGCACTGTCAGGTCGTGGTCTATACGGGCCCAAAGGTCCGGTGCAGGCCTGGCCTCCGCATCGAAAAGGCGACGCTGGAACTCGTCTTCCAGAGTGTTTCGCTTATGGTTATTGGCTGATGACATGCTCTTGATATGTTTTATCCTGGCGCTCGAGCATACCTTGCAGTATAGCCCGCGCACGTGAATACTGTGACTTAGATGTACCTTCGGAAATGCCGAGCATCTCCCCTATTTCTTTGTGATTGTAACCCTCGATGGCGTACAGGTTGAACACCATGCGGTAGCGTGGAGCGAGGCTTTGGATCATGCCGAGCAGTTCGTCCATGGAGTAACCCGTCAGGTTGACGTCCTCCGATGCGATATTGCCCGCTTCTTCCGTTTCATGTGAAACGGTCATGAGCGACTTCTGCCGCAGCTGTTTCAGGGCTGTGTTGATCATGATGCGACGCACCCAAAATTCCAGCGGACAGTCCCGCTTAAAATTCTGAATGTTGGCAAACACTTTCACAAAGCCTTCCTGCATCATATCCTCTGCCTCAAAGCTAGTCGGGGCGTATCGCATACATACCGCCATCATCTTGCGGGAATAAAGGTCATAGAGCAGTCGCTGCATATCCCGCTTGCCGGCAATGCATCCCTCTATGAGTTTCTCCTCTTCTGATTTAGGTTTTGTAAAAAGCTTCAAACGCCTCTTCTTTTAGCTTCACTCCTATGATTCCCATAGCGAGGCAATGGTTGCAAGCACAAAAAAATATTTTTTCACCTCTGGTTGGTAGTATTAAAGCGCACCAAAAACAATTGCATGGTAAATATATTAAAATTAATTATTCCAACAACAGTAAAACAGTGTATAAACAGCGAAGGCCTCTCCGATAGGGAAAGGCCTTCGCCGGGTTTGTTTAAGGTGAGAGAAGGTTTAAAGCAGTGTTAAAAACAAAAGTTTGTAGAGCATGATGGAAACAAGCGCAGCGATCAGCATCCAGGTATAACCGATGATCTGGTAAGCACCGGTAGCCCCTTCGCCTTCCTGGCTCAACACTTCGTACGCTTGCAGACGGGCCTGCCCAAGGATATTTTTGGACACCAACTGGTAGGCAGCATGTATACCCAGTACCACCAATACTACATCATCCAGGAAGCCAAATACCGGCACCAGGTCAGGAATCAGATCGATGGGTGAAATTGCATAGCCGATGACCAACGCCAAAAGAAGCGGCACATACCATCTCACCTCCGGGTGACGGGCAGACAGGTATAGGGCGTATATCTCCGCATTTATCTCATGCGCTTTCTGGCGAAGGTAGGTCAACTGCATCATGGGTGTAAGGGTAAGGGAGTGATTTAATTCTCCTTACGCAGCAGCCCCACCAGAAAGTTTCATAATAACATAAAATAAACGCAATATTTTATTCGGACTTTTCGTTCGCCCAGATTTTCCAGGCGGCATCGGCCTGTGCGTAGAGCATGGGCAGGCCATTGATCGTATGCGCCCAGCCAAGCGCCCATTTTGCAGGAACTGGGTTTCCTCCGGATTATATACCAAGTCGTAGAGATAATGACCGGGCATCAGTGCCTCGTAAGGTATAGCTGGAGCACTGCTTATATCAGGGGCCATACCCAGCGGTGTCGTATTGATAATCAGGGCATAAACCTGCAGTACCTCCGGTGTTACGGCGTCGTAGTGCAGCTGCTTTTCAGTAGGGTTACGGGAGACGGAGGTATAAGGTATAGCCAGTGCATCCAGGGCAGCCCATACTGCCTTCGCAGCACCGCCCGTTCCGAGTACCAAAGCGTTGGCGCCTTCACTGGCCGGATAGAACTGCCGCAGCGTATCCCGAAAACCAATGAAGTCGGTGTTGAAGCCTTTTGTTCTGCCTCCCTCTATTTTGATGGTGTTCACGGCCCCTATACGGGCAGCACTTTCATCCAGTTCGTGCAGGTATGGGATAACGGCTTCTTTATAAGGCACCGTTACATTCAGACCAACCAAAGCAGACTCACCTGCCAGCAGATCAGGAAATGCTGTGATGTCAGGCAGTTCATACAATTCGTAAGCCGCATCGGCTATACCTTCCTGCTCAAATTTTGAGGTGAAGTAGCGCTTCGAGAATGAGTGCCCGAGCTTCTTGCCAATGAGTCCGAACCTGCGCATAATTATACCCTTTCCACTGTGTTGGGGTCGTCTGTGAGGCGGTCGATCAGGTATACTAGCAGGAAGCCGAAAATAGCTAAGCCAATAGCGTATAGCAGATAAGATGGCTCACCGGTTAGCTGCTCAAAGGCACCTGGCGAAATGTTCTCTTGCACCAGCGGCTTTACCACACCGTGACGATCAGTGTACGTTTCCACGGTCTCTTTCCAGGGCCATACCTTGTTAAGCGAACCCACCATAAAACCCGTCAGCAGTGCCACCGTGGTATTGTAATGGTTCTTGAGCATCCAGTTGAGCACATGCGAGAAAGCCAACAAGCCTGTCACGCAGCCTACCGCAAACACCGCGATAATGTCCAGTTTCAGCTCCTTGAGGGCGTTCATCATAAACTCATACTTCGCCATAAGCAGCAGCAGGAAGCTCCCCGAAAGGCCAGGCAAGATCATGGCGCAAATGGCAATAGCGCCAGACAGCAGGATGAACCAGTAAGCCTCCGGCGTTTGCATGGGCACTGCTATGGTCACCCAGTAGGCAATAGCCACACCCGCTATACCTGCCAGCAGCACGATGGGTCGCCACTTGGTTATTTTCTTACCCACTACCACCGTAGAGGCTACAATCAGACCGAAGAAGAAAGCCCACAGCAATATAGTGTGATTCTCAAGCAGGTAAACTACCAGCCTGGAAAGGGAGGCGATCGAAAACAGGATACCTCCTACCAGCACTACCAGAAAGGTCCCGTTGATGTGTCGCCAAAACCCCATGAGGTCGAAGCGGGACAGCAGGCGCAGCGCCTCTCCGTTGACAGAGCGAATAGAGTCCAGCAGTTCTTCGTAAATGCCCGTGATGAAGGCGATCGTACCGCCGGACACGCCCGGCACCACATCGGCTGCCCCCATGCCCATCCCCTTCGAAAACAGTAGCAGGTACTCTTTTAAAGATCGTCGTCTCATGCTTTTAAAATCTGGATTTAGCTAAGCACAAAAAAATTGCCCGTCGGGCTGACCGATGGGCAATTTTCTTTTATCTGTTATGTATTAAGCGTCTATGATTGGCTGTCCGTTGTTGATGAAGTGGTTGAACGTATCACCACGCAATCCCAGACGGATCGTCTCAAGCGGAATTACCTCATTTGGTGCAATGTTCCCCAGGTTCACGTTGGCACCCAGCAGCTTGATGAACCACACCTGCTGTGCTTTCTGCGGGGCCTCCCACAGAATTTTCTCAAACGGGACCTGCGTCAGAATCTCTTCTACCAGACCGCTGCGCACCTCGCCTGTAGAGCGGAACAAACCTACGTTACCACCCTCACGGGCCTCACCAATTACTTTCCAGGCACCAGCCTCCAGTTCGGCTTTCATCAGTCTGATCCACATATAAGGAGGAATGATCTTCTCAGCGTCCTTGGAGCCAACCTCTGACAAGACAGTTACCTGCTCTGCCAGGGTCTGGATGTAACCACACTTCTTCTCGTGGTTCATTTCAATTGAGCCGTCGGATACTTCGGCGAAAGTCATGTTGTACTTATCCAGCACGCGACGATAATCATCGAACTGATTGCGGGCGATAAAAGCCTCGAACAAAGTGCCGCCAAAGTATACAGGTATACCGGCTGCGCGGTACACGTCAAGTTTCTTCTGCAGGTTAGGCACCACATACGAAGTGGCCCAGCCCAGTTTTACAATGTCTACGTACTCCCCTGCTACTTCCAGGAAATCCTCTACTTCACGTATACTCAGGCCTTTGTCCATTGCCATGGTGAAACCACGGTCACGGGGTTTCACTTCACGCTCTGGCAGGCCATTTAAAATATAGTTGCTGTTCATTACTTGCGGTATTGGTCAATTAATCGGGATAATGCGCGCTGCGACTCCAGCTCAGGGAAGAACTCAAACAACAGCTTATGTTTATCGAAGTCCAAAATTAACGCATTTTCCAAATAATTGTATGCTTCGCGGTATTTTCCTGCCGAAAGCATATAGCGCAAGCCTATAATACAGCTCAGCCTCGTCAGGCTGCAATTCTATCGCATTCAGAATAATTTCGGTCGCCTCCTCAAAGTTTCCCTGCTCATAGAGGATGATTGACCAGTTGAGGTAAATGTCTTTATCCTCGGGTTGGATTTCGGCTGCGCGGGCATAACTCTCCAGTGCCGATACCACATGACCTACATGATATTCTGCTGAGGCCAAGGCTACCCAGTAGTCCACACTGTCGTCATAAAGCGTGACAGCCTTCTTAAAGAAGTGCACCGATTCGTACCACTTTCCCTGCGCGTCCAGCACTACGCCTATCCCAAACCAGGCTTCGTCCATTTCCGGATCCAGATCGATGGCTTTCTGGTAGTAACGGCGCGACAGGTCCCACTGCTGCATCTTCTCGTAGCACTCACCTATGTTGCAGAACACCTCCGCCGAAGGCGACCCATGCTCCAGCATCCCATTAAAGGCCTCAATGGCTTTGGTATACTCGCCTATAAACACATAGGCATTGGCCATGTTGTTGTAAGCCGTAATGAAGTCAGGCTTGATGATGGTGGCATAATCGTAGGCGGCAATGGCTTTTTCGTAAGACCCCAGCTTGTTGTACACATTGCCCAGGTTGAACCAGGCCACATACGAGTAGGGGTCTTTATCGATAAAGGCCTGGAAGAATGGAAGTTCTTCGCGCATGGTTCCTGTAATCTCCATGCAGTAGATGATCTCCTGCATGGCGGCCTCATTTTCCACGTTCAGCTCAATGCACTTTTTATAGTACTTAACAGCCGAGCTGAACTTGCCCCAACTCTGATAGGTCAGGCCAATATTGAAGTATATATCGTCGCGGTCCTCAGCAAAGGCCAGCGCTTTTTTGAAATGGTCTACGGCATCGCGGTACTCGCCGCGCTGCGTGAATATGATGCCCCGGGTCAGGAGCACGTCAGGGTTCTGCGGCTCCACCTCGGCTACCTGGTCGATGAGCACCATGGCGTCATCGAAGTTGCCGGACATTGCCAGCAATTGCGCCTTGTCTATTTGAAGCCCGGTCGAAAAAGGATATTGTGCTATAGCAGAATCACAGGCCAGCAGCGCTTTCTTATAATCAAAGTTGGCGGTATAGTGGTCTATGATATATTCAAAATCGGTCAGGTCAAAAAAAACGGTCTCGTTAGTCCCCAGCATCTGCTCGAACCGAATAATCAGTTCAGAATCCTCGCTGTGCTCGTCAAAATTCTCTTTCATCTCCTATATCCCACAAACTGCTAAAAAGGCAGCTCTTGTCTTTTAACTACATTTATAAACTGCAAATAGTTTAGTTTGCGCGGGTCAGTTCCGGACCTCTCTGATTCTGTGCTATTTGCAGCAAAACCTGGCACGTCCAGGCGATGGATTCGCTCAGTGGCCTGAATTCCATACCCGTTGTTTTCCGAACTTTCTGATTGTCAAACAGGTGGCTCTTAGCAGTTACGCGTGCCGTGTCTTTGGTGATCAGTGGCCGGCCTCCTGTAAGCCAGGCACGGACATGTTCCAGCCGCCACACCACTTCGGCCAGCGCCGGAGAAACTCTCATGGAGGGGGCTTTTTTGCCGAAACATCGTGCAGCCTCCGCAAAGAACTCTTTGTAAGTGAGCTGTCCTGTATTCAGTATAAACCGTTCGCCGGAAACATCCGAGAATGTCAGCCGCATCATAGCTTCCACCACATCGCGCACATCCACAAAGTTGGCGCTGCCCGGGGTATAGAAAGGTCGCTGCTGGTATACATACTTGAAGAGGCGGGTGCTACTGCGGTTCCAGTCGGCTGGCCCCAGTACGACGGAGGGGTTCACGATCACGGCCTGCAGACCTTCCGCTATACCTCGCCATACTTCCAGCTCGCCATAGTGCTTCGACTCGGCATAAGCTGATTGCTTCTCACCGGCATCCCACTTACTGGTTTCATTCAGCAGGGTCGTTTCCTTGCTGCGGCCAATAGCCGCGATCGAGCTCACATGGCATAGCTTGATCTCCTCCTCTGCATCCAGACAGGCATCTACTATGTTAGCGGTACCTTCCACATTCACCTGTTGCAACAGCTCGGCATCCTGTGGGGCGTAAGACACTAATCCGGCGCTATGAAACACGTAGCTTACTCCTTTCAATGCTTTCCGGAGCAAGGCAATATCCAGTATATCGCCCTCCACCCAATCTACCTGGTCGGCCTGCGCGACAGCCGGCACCTGCCCCCTGTACAGCGCACGCACACGGTGGCCCTGCGCAACGAGTGCTGGTATAAGATAGCTGCCAATCAGGCCACTGCCGCCTGTCACGAAAACCATCGACATGGGTATAGGGGAAGTTAAGGGATTATAATTTACTGTTGAGTAGCGGAAGCTCCAGGGCTTTCACCAGGTACTTTGAGCAAAGCACTTTTTGCAGGTTGGCAACGTGCTTCGGGCTATGCGCATCAGAACCCAGAAAGTCAACCAGGCCGGCATCAATAAGTTTTTCAATGACCATTTTGGCACCCGGCGAGTAATAGCCGGTGAGGGAATTCAGGTTCGGCTGCAACAGCACACCCTGTTCACGCAGTCGTACCAGGTCGTCGAACTTGCCATAAAAATAGGTATAGCGCTCGGGGTGGGCCAACACCGGTTTATAACCCAGTGACTGCATCCGGAAGATGGCCTCGCGCAGGTTGAGCGGCTCGTTCAGGAAAGAGGTCTCGAACAGCAGGTAATTGTCGCCAAACGTGAGCAGCTCCTCGTTGTCCTCCAACTTCTGCAGCAGCGCCTCGTCCAGGTAGTGCTCGGCGGCGCAGGCCAGTTCCATCTCGATGCCTTCGGCCGTTACGGCATCCTGCAGCACTTTCAGCTGTGTGCGTATGATCTCGGGCGTGTTGCGGTAGAAATCGCTCATGATATGGGGCGTCATGATCAGCTTGCGGTAGCCTAGCTCCTGCATGCCGCGCACCAGCTCCAGCGACTGCTCCACCGTGGCGGCGCCGTCGTCTATACCTGGCAGTATATGGGAGTGCATGTCCACGCCGAGCACACCCAGCGACTCAACCTGTACTTCTTCCTTGCCAAACAGATTCTGGAAAAACTTTATCATTTGCTCAATTCAACCGTATGTACACGGCACAAAACACAAACGTTGCCAAACACGGCAACGCAACATCAAAATAACGCAAATATTATACGCTATCAAAATAAACGCAGCGCGTTTGGGTTTATTAAAAGAAGATCACGCTTAACGCACAAAATCCTGATGGGCTTACGCTACTTGAGTTGCTCCAGGCTAAAGACACAACCTCTGTTCTGACATCGGTTAATTCAAACTAAAACCCCGAATTTGCCAATCAGGCTTATTTGTTTAGTTTTGTAAACCCTTTATTCAAATTTCAGTTTAATACACGCGACTTTAATACAAAAAACTTAAATGGAATTTAACTATACAGAAAACCAGCGCATGATTGCCGACATGATCCGTGACTTCGGCGCCAAAAACATCAAACCGAAAATGATGGAATGGGACGAGAGTCAGGAGTTCCCGGTGGAGGTGTTCAAGCAGCTGGGTGAACTGGGCCTGATGGGCGTGCTGGTTCCAACCGAATACGGTGGCTCCGGCTTTGGCTACCTGGAATATGTGACCGCTATTGCGGAGCTTTCTAAAATTGACGGTTCTATCGGCCTGTCCATGGCGGCGCACAACTCGCTTTGCACCGGCCATATTCTGCAGTTCGGTAACGAAGCCCAGAAAAAGCAATACCTCCCCAAATTAGCCACTGCTGAGTGGATCGGCGCCTGGGGCCTGACGGAGCCTAACACGGGTTCTGACGCCGGCAACATGCGCACCGTAGCAGTACAGGACGGCGACTACTATGTAATCAACGGTGCGAAAAACTTCATCACGCACGGCAAAACTGGTAATGTAGCTGTTGTGATTGTGCGTACAGGCGAAGTAGGTGACTCCCATGGCATGACTGCTTTTATCATTGAGAAAGGCACGCCGGGCTTTAGCGCTGGTCGCAAAGAAGACAAACTGGGTATGCGCGCCTCTGAGACCACAGAGCTGATCTTCGAAGACTGCCGTGTGCATAAAGACCAGATTCTGGGCAACGTGGGAGAAGGCTTCATTCAGGCGATGAAAGTATTGGACGGTGGCCGCATCTCGATTGCAGCGCTTTCGCTAGGTATAGCGCAGGGTGCTTTTGAGGCAGCACTGGCTTACTCACAGGAACGTCAGCAGTTCAACAAGTCAATTTCCAGCTTCCAGGGCATCGCTTTCAAGCTGGCTGACATGGCTACCGAGATTGAAGCAGCGGCTCTCCTCACTTACCAGGCAGCCGACATGAAAAACCGCGGCCTGAACGTGAACAAGGAGTCTGCCATGGCAAAACTATACGCCTCTGAGGTATCGGTAAGAGTGGCAAATGAAGGCGTGCAGATCTTTGGCGGCTATGGCTTCACGAAAGACTACCCGGCAGAGAAGTACTACCGCGATGCCAAGCTTTGCACCATCGGTGAGGGAACCAGCGAGATTCAAAAGCTTGTTATCTCCAGAGCTATCCTGAAATAAAAGGCTATCTTTGCCCACGCAAAATAGTGCCTGCAGGCTGTTTTGGCTGTGCAGGCACCTTTTTTTCAGTGGGTTGCGTAAATATTTTGCTCAACCTATTGATTTTTAAGATAAACATTGATTAAATTTGCAACCCTAAATATCAGAAGAAGCGAGCAAAAATATGATTATTGTAAACGTAAAAGATAACGAGTCTGTAGACCGTGCCTTGAAGAGATTCAAGAAGAAATTCGAGAGAACTGGTGTTCTGAAAGAACTGAGAGCGAGAACGTTCTTCGAAAAACCATCTGTTTCTAAGAGAAAGCAAAAAGAAAGAGCGAAGTACAAGCAGCAGCTTTTCGCTAACGAAAACTACTAGTCTTTCTTTAAAGATATTTTATTTTTCCATACCTTGGTATAAATGACAGACACATCTGTTATACCAAGGTATGGAATTATTTTTTAAGTACCTCGAGTACGAAAAGCGGTACAGTCCGCACACCCTTACTTCTTATCACACTGATCTGGGGCAGTTCGCGCAGTACCTGCAGGACACCTACCAGATTACTGATCCCGCCGAGGCAGACCATACCATCATACGGTCCTGGATACTCACGCTCGTGCACAAAAACCTGGAGGCCCGTTCCGTCAACCGCAAAATTGCCTGCCTCCGCTCCTACTATAAATTCCTGTTAGGTCAGCAGCGCATCAGCGCCAACCCGATGCTGCGCATCAAAGCCCCTAAAGTTTCGAAGAAGCTGCCTGCCTTTGTACCGGAGGAGCCCTTTAACCACTTTCTGGACAGCTTTACCTTTGAAGACACTTTTGAAGGACAGCGTGACCGCCTGATACTGGAGTTCCTGTATGGCACTGGTATGCGACTCGCTGAACTTATAGGTATAGGCCATGAAGACGTAGACCTGCACGCCAAAACAGTACGTGTCCTGGGCAAGGGAAACAAGGTGCGCATCATTCCTTTGAACGATACCTTGGTGGCCGCCATCAGGCAGTATTTAGAGCACAAGAAAAGCCTGTTTGGCAATAACAATTCGGAAAGGCTGCTCGTTACTAATAAAGAACGTCCACTGTATCCGAAGTTCGTTTATCGTGTCGCTAAAAAGTACATCAGCTTGGTCACCACCTCCGAACATAACAGCCCGCATGTGCTGCGACACTCCTTCGCTACTCACCTGCTAAACAATGGCGCAGACCTGAATGCCATCAAAGACCTGCTGGGACACGCCAGCCTGGCCGCTACGCAGGTATACACACACAATTCGATAGAGAAGCTGAAATCGATTTTCGAGAAGGCTCATCCAAAAGCATAAAGTTTAACCATAAAATGTTACGATTATGAAGCTACAGATGCATTCAATCCACTTCGAGGCTGACAGACAGCTGACCGATTTCATCCAGCAGAAAGTAGACAAACTGGAAACATTCTACGACCGCATTGTAGAAGGCGAGGTGTTTCTTAAACATAACAACAACGACGGAACAAACAATAAAACAGTAGAGATCAAACTATTCGTACCTGGCTCCACCCTATTCTCAAAGGAAGATGCCTCATCTTTTGAAGCAGCCGCCGATGCAGCTGTTGAGGCAATGCGCAGACAACTGAAAAAATTCAAGGAGAAACAAATGGCACATCATTAGGCCATTCTGATACCCGCTATACCTACCACAGGTATAAAGCAAAAGGCCTGCTGATCGCTCAGCAGGCCTTTTGCTTTATTAGGGTAAGGCTGGTTATAAACCGAACTCTCCTTTGATCTTATCTACATAATCGAGTTTTTCCCACGTGAATGTGTCAAACTCTTTTACTTCCTTCTGGCCGTTCACTAAAACCTCTACCGTTTTCTTACCCGGTGTTCTACCCATATGGCCATAGGCGGCGCGTCTCAGAGAAGATTGGGTTCTGCAAACCGAAGCGTTGTATAATCGCGTAAGGGCGCATATCGAACAGCTTGTTCACCTTTTCGGCGATCTCTCCGTCGCTCATCACATTACCGCTGGCGTCTTTTACTTTGGTAGAGCCATAAGTAGTTACATACAGACCAACCGGCTTGGCAACGCCGATAGCGTAAGCTACCTGCACCAGGGCCTGATCCGCTACACCCGCAGCCACCAGGTTTTTGGCGATATGGCGTGCCGCATAGGCCGCAGAACGGTCTACCTTAGAAGAATCCTTGCCAGAGAAAGCACCACCACCGTGTGCACCTTTGCCACCGTAGGTGTCAACGATGATCTTACGGCCAGTCAAACCAGTGTCGCCGTGCGGGCCGCCGATCACAAACTTGCCGGTTGGGTTGATGTGGTAGGTGATCTCGTTGTTGAACAGCTTCTGAATGCGTTCTGGCAATTGCTTCAGTACGCGCGGAATCAGAATGCTGTCTACATCAGCCTTAATCTGAGCTACCATCTGCTTTTCAGCAGCCAGTTTGGCTTCATTGCTGTCTGTTTCCGGAAGCACAAATTCATCGTGCTGCGTTGAAATCACGATCGTATCGATCTTCTCAGGCACGTGGTTGTCACTGTAACGGATAGTCACCTGCGACTTGGCATCCGGCCGCAGGTATGTCATCTCCTTACCTTCTTTGCGAATAGCAGACAACTCCTGCAGCAGCAGGTGTGATATGCTCAGCGCCAAAGGCATGTAGTTGTCCGTTTCGCTTGTGGCATAACCGAACATCATCCCCTGGTCACCTGCACCCTGATCCTCTGGGTTTGTGCGCTCCACTCCCTGGTTGATATCCGGAGACTGTTCGTGTATAGCCGAAATAACACCACAGGCGTCGGCATCGAACATATATTCTGATTTGGTATAGCCGATTCGCTTAATCACATTACGGGCGACCTTCTGCACATCTACGTATGCTTCTGTTTTTACTTCGCCGCTCAGCACAACAAGGCCTGTCGTTACCAGCGTCTCGCAAGCCACTTTAGACTGTGGATCCTGCTTCAAAAATTCATCTAGGAGGGCATCAGAAATCTGATCCGCTACTTTATCCGGGTGTCCTTCTGATACAGACTCGGAGGTGAATAAATATGGCATTTCAATAGTGGGTTTAGGTACAAAGTATAAACCAACTGCCGGCAACGACAGCGATTGCAAAGCTACGCCAATTCCGCCACAATAAAAACGATCATTTACACAAGATATACTTGCATTTGGAATCTAACGGAGCTGCGAAACATTCTTCTTTAGAAATTGTATCTAACACATAAAAAGTATTTTATCTATCACAGTGTCTGCAAGAAAGTAAAATATAGCCACAAGGCACAGCAGCTTAAAAATAGCTATAGAAAACCTTTTATATATAGCCTCGTTTCAATCATTAAAATTGCACATTTAAGACTCAACGATGAAAAAGTATATTACAATGATATGGTGCCTGGCCATGACAGCACACGTCAGCCTGGCTCAAAATAACTCTCCTTATAAAACCAAATTTACAATAGACGCCCCTATAACGGCTGCCGGTATGGGCCTCAGCTATTACGGCCTCACCCGCATGCAGGACAAGGAAGGACTGACAGAGCAACAAATCGCTAACCTGAACAGAAACCAGGTGAACAGCTTCGACCGCTTTTCAGTTGGCTATGATTCAGAGCAGGCAAAGAAAATAAGTGATATCCCATTCTATGGCTCATTTGCGCTTCCTTTTTTCCTGGCTTTTGATGATGATGTACGCAGCAATGCCGGTCAGGTGTTTGGACTCTACGTGCAGACTATGGCTGTGACAGGTGCGATCTTTACCATGACAAGTGCCTTTGCCCCCCGTACACGCCCCCTGGTGTATAGTCCGGATGTAGAGATGGGAGAGAAAATGCGCGCGAACGCCCGCAACTCCTTTTATGCCGGCCATACCACTGCGGCGGCGGCGGCATCCTTTTTCTTTGCCAAGGTATTCCATGATTTCAACCCAGACTCCCCGGCCCGTACGTACGTATGGCTCGGTGCAGCCACTGTGCCTGCCGCAGTAGGCTACCTGCGCCTGCGAGCCGGTAAGCACTTTCTGAGTGACAACCTGCTGGGTTACGCTGTGGGAGCCGCTGTTGGTGTGGTGGTACCACAACTGCACAAGAAGTCTAATACCAGCGGTTTTTCACTCAGCCCAACCATAATTCCGACCTTTGCCGGTACTGCCTCGCAGGGCGCCAACCTGAGCTATACCTTTTAAACTGTGCCATAAAGATTCTGTTCAAGACCCGGTATTAGGCCACTGCAGCAGGCTACCAGCTTATGCAAGCTGCTGAGCAATAAAAAAAGGCTGCCCCACTTGGGGCAGCCTTTCCTTTGATCAAAAGCGGGAACTATGGGTTCTGCTCAGCATTAGGGTTCGCATCCATCTCGCCTTGCGGAAGCTGGTGGATAAACAGATCAGAGTTGGCAGGAGTTACACCAAGCACAGCCGTGTGGTTACCTTCTCGCACCAATGGCTTCTGAAGACGCTTGATATCAAACAAGCCAAAGCCTTCGCCATACAACTCTTTTCTTCTCTCTACAAAGATCTCTTCCAGGAGCGCATCACCGATAGCCAGCGTAGGCAGCACAACTGTACCTGCCTCGTAACGCTGCTGACGCAGCTCAAGGAGTAGCAACTGCGCTTCCACCGGATTGTTCAGTCTTGCCTGCGCCTCTGCTTCGATCAAAAGCATCTCTGCAGAACGCATCAATGGAATGTGCCCACCCAGGTTAGCCAGGTCTTTGAACTTCGTGATTGTAAAGCGGTCGTAGCTCCAGATTTTCTCACCTTTGCTGTTAAGCGTAAAGGCTTCTGTATCTTCCTGGAATTCGCGGCGTGCGTCATTCTCATCAAACAGCTCTACGAATCTGTCGTTTGCACGGAAGTTGTTATACCCTCTGCGAACGTACTCACGGCTTCCGTCTTCCAGCACCTTATAACGGCCATCGATGAAAGAATAGAATGATGCATAGGCGTTGTTCTGGTCAGCAGACTGCGGTAAGCCCCAGATCCACTCTGCATTGCCATAGTTATTGAAACCAGCCTGGTATTCAGTAGGCGTCATCAGCGGATAACCAGTGCGTGCCTTACGGGCAAACTCAGCTGCTTTGTCCCACTGCCCCATCTCCAGATATACCCTGGCCAGCATACCCTGCGCCACATTCTTGTTGATGCGGCTCTTGCTTGGTCTTGCGTTGGTCAGCGCTTGCTCAGCTTCAGTCAGGTCAGTCACTATCTGGCTGTATACCTGCTCGAGCGTTGCTCTTTCCTTACCTTGAGTTGATGGCGTGGTAGGCTCCAGCATCAGTGGAACAGCCGGTGCATTTTTATCCTTCAGGTAAGTGTGCTGATACACACGCGCCAGGTTGAAGTAGGAAAATGCTCTGATCACTTTTGCCTCTGCCTCGAATCCTGCTTTCTCCTGCTCAGTGGCATCACCCAGGTTTTTAGCGTTGGCAATGATGCTGTTCGCGTTCGTAATCAGATTGTAGGAGTGGCCCCAAAGAATACGGGTACCACGGTAAGTAACCAGCTTGTTGTCAAGCTCATACTGGTATACATACCAGTTGGTATTGGCCATTACGTCCTGTCCCATCACATCGAAGGTCAGCATCAGCGACGGCACACCGTAGCTGTCGTGGCTCACGGCTCCCTGGTTTACCGGCGCCTGGCGCATCAAACGGATGATACCTGTCAGCGCAGCCTCCATACCTTCTTTCGTAGTGTTCACCTGTTCTGCAGGCACACTGTTAGAAGGCACAGCCTCCAGGAAATCTTTCTCGCATGCAGTTAAACTCAGTGTGGCTCCAAGTATAGCTGCAACAAATTTTATATTCTTAATCTTCATTTTTCTCTACTAAAATAAGTTCTTACAGAGTTGCACGCACACCTACCGATACAGTTTTCTGTGTTGGGAAGCGGCTGTTTGTGATACCATCGATACTTTGTTCTGGATCCAGGCCTGGCGTATTGAACAACGTCCACAGGTTGTCGCCCTGTACAAAGATTCTGGCATTCTTCAGGCCAACTTTATCCTGCAGGTTCTGAGGCAGCGTATAGCCCAGCGTCACGTTACGCAGACGCAGGTACGAAGCATCTACCAGGAATCTGGATGAGTTAGCGTTCGTGTTCAGGTTCTGAGAAGTTCCCATTCTTGGCACATCTGTGTTGGTGTTCTCAGGAGTCCATCTGTTCAGGATGTCTGCATGCCAGTTGGTTCCGCGTCTGTCACCACCGTGCATCAGGTTGCTGTAGTCCGTGTTCAGTATCTCACCACCAACGCTGTAAGTGAAGAACACGCTCAGGTCGAAGTTTCTGTAAGCGAAGTTGTTCGTCACACCACCTGTCAGATCTGGCAGCGCTGTGCCTACATAGTAACGGCTTGCTTCGTTGTAGTTAGATGTAGTCACTTTATCAACTACATTACCTTCAGCATCTTTTACATCTTTGTACCACAGGCTCAGACCAGTGCTTGGATCAACTCCAGCGAAATCCTGGATAAAGAAGTCGTAGATAGAACGGCCTACTTTCAACTGCTTTGTACCCATCAGGATAGTTTCCTGTGGCAGTTCTGTCAGCTCGTTTCTGTTGTGTGCAGCGTTCAGGTTAGCAGACCATTTGAAGTCATCGCCTTCGATAATTCTGGCGTCCACATTCAGTTCCACACCTCTGTTTCGCATGGCTCCCAGGTTGTCAAACACTGACGTGAAACCGGTAGAAGGAGACAGCGGCTTATTGAACAACAGGTCCTTGGAAGTTCTGCTGTAGTAGTCGAAGGAAACATCCAGTCTGTCGAAGATTGTCGCATCTATACCTACGTTAAAGGCAGCCTGCTTTTCCCATGAAAGCACACGGTTCTCCAGTTTGTCAAGGATGATACCAGGAGCACCCAGGTCGCTATAGCCTGAGGTATATAGGCCTCTGTAAGCGTAGTAGTCAACACCGCCACCAGAAGTCAACAGTCCTTCGTTACCGGAAGTACCGTAGCTGGCACGTAGCTTCGCATCGTTCACCCATGGCAGTGCGCTCATGAAATCTTCCTGTGTGATTCTGTATGAACCACCGATAGAGAAGAAGTTACCCCAACGGTTGTCTGCATGGAAACGGGAAGAACCGTCACGACGGAAAGAGCCAGACAGGTAGTACTTGTCCATGAAGTTGTAGTTAACCTGACCCAGGTAGCTCATCAGTGAGCGTCTGTCAGACTGGCTGCTCAAATCAGTGATAGTCGAAGCATTGTCCAACTCAGTATAGCCAGGCAGCGCCAGGAAGTTGGTTTTCTGACCATACATGTAGTCGTACTTGTAATTGAATGCCTCAAAACCACCCAAGGCGTCGATCTGGTGCTGACCAATTGCCTTGCTGTAGCTCAGGATGTGGTTGATGGTATACTCTACGAAAGAGCTTCTCCACTGCGTACCACGACCACCCACACCTGCACCGTCACCAAAGTTCGGGTTGTAGAATGTGAAATCCTTGGTGTTGTCGCCTGTCAGTGCAAAAGTAGTTTTGTATTTCAGGTCAAGCGGAAGTGTAACTTCACCGAAGGTATTCAGGCTCCAGGTAAGTACATTGCGCTTCAGCATGTCCAGTTCTGTTGTACCTACCGGGTTGCTGTTGCCACCGTAAGGACGGGTTGCGTTAAAGTCGAACTCAGATGGGTTGTCGATAAATGTACCATCAGCACTTCTTCTTCTATAGATTGGGTATACAGATCCGATGTTTCTACCCCATGATACCACGTTTCTGAAAGAGGTACCGCTTGAAGTAGGGGCATTCTGGTCTGTATTAGCGATCAGGCATTTACGCCAAACTTGATCTTGTCGGTAACCTGTGAACTTACGCGCAGACGTGAAGTGTAACGCTTAAAGCCTGAAGTAATGAAAGCACCTTCCTGATTCAGGTAGTTACCGGAGAAGTAGTAATTGGTTTTGTCGCTACCACCCTGGATACCGAAATCGTACTCCTGACGGGTAGCCTTTCTGTAAAGGGCATCTCTCCAGTCATCTTCCCAGGCTGGCGTAAGTCCGGCTTTCAGTCTGCCGTCAAGGCCTATTGGCTCTGCATCGTTGTAAGGGTTGTACTGCTGGCCGTTAGCTGATCCGCCTGCAATCTGGCTTACAACGTTCTTTGAAGCATACTCTTCAGGAGAGGCAAACTTGCCTTCCCACAGGGTTTTGTTTGACTTTGCATCGTTACGAAGCGCTTCCCATGTCAATTCGTAGAACTGCCCCGGATTAACTGTTTCATAATCTTTTACAGCGAAGTCAGAGATACCATAGGTGGCACCAAAAGTGATGGTTGGCTTCTTCGGAGCATTGCCGCCTTTTGTAGTGATCACCACTACACCGTTGGCTGCTCGTGAACCGTAAAGAGCAGCAGCACTCGCATCTTTCAGCACTGTCATCGACTCGATGTCGTTCGGGTTAATGGCATTCAGGTCACCAGAGTAAGGTGCGCCATCCACTACGTAAAGTGGAGTAGAAGAAGAGGCAACTGAACCGATACCACGGATACGGATCTGACCGGTAGAACCCGGCTGACCGCTGTTCTGCACAACCTGTACACCTGGGGTTAAACCACCTAGTGCTTTGGTCACGTCATTCACCTGCAGTTTCTCAATCGATTCTGACTTGATAGCGGAAGCGGAACCTGTAAATGATTTCTGATCCGCAGTACCGTAAGCAACTACCATTACTTCCGACAGTGTTTTGCTGTCTTCCTGTAGCTGTACATTGATTGTAGTGCGACCAGTTGTGCTAATTTCCTGCTTAACATAACCCAAGTAGGAAACTATCAGGGTAGCATCGTCTCCGCTCACGTTCACGGTGAAGTCACCTTCAACTCCTGTGTACGTTCCTACGGTAGTACCTTTCACTGCCACACCTACACCTGGTAGTGGTTGTCCTGTCCCAGCATCGGTTACCCGACCTGAGATGGTTCGGCTTTGCGCCCACGCCTGGCTCACCAGGGCGAACAACATCACCAAGCCCATAAATAGAACTTTTCTCATAAAGTAAGATTAGGTAAATTGGTAAAATTGTGTTTGATTAAATACCTAAAGTTACAACATCAAACAGTTAATGTAAACTGACATCCAAAAAAACATGCCTCTATCTACATCAAACAACTTTTTTACCAGATTAACTCATCCACAAATAATGTAATCACCTAATATTAAATAATATATAGAAACCCTATACACGTATTGTTTAAATATAAATTTTCTAACTCAAATTCACCTTTTTACATTTAAGCAAGAACTACCTGCACTTTTACCTTCACCTTTAAATTGAAAAAACGGCCGAAAACCTATTGTATACCTACAATTAGCCCAAAAGTCAATTGGATATTTCTTACCTCCGCAATTCTTTACTGCCTGTTTGGGATGCCTGCAGCATAGGAAATAGTTATGGAAACCGGCTATTTTTCCCTCTAACCTGACACACTTACACTACTTGATTTGCTTACTACAAGTATAAAGCCCGTGCAAAATCACATTAGTTACGCAGTTAGAAAAGCAGACCAGATGCCATAAAAAAAGCGTGAAGCACTTTCGCACTTCACGCTTTTAATTAGCTGAAACAATCTCTTTACTTCTTCAGATTCTCCTCGAAGAGCTTGTAGATACGCTTGTATTCGTCGGTCCAGCTGGCTGGCTCCGTAAAGCCGTGGTCCTCTACCGGGTATACAGCCAGTTCCCAATTGTCTTTGCCTAGCTCGATCAGACGCTGCGTCAGGCGTACCACATCCTGGAAGTGCACGTTCGTATCCACCATACCGTGGCAGATCAGGAGCGCTCCTTTTAACCCTTCCGCGTAGTAGATCGGCGAGCTCTTGGCATAAGCCAGGCTATCGAGCTGCGGTACGTTCAGGATGTTGGAGGTATAACCGTGGTTATAATGTGCCCAGTCTGTAACTGATCGCAAGGCCGCTCCGGCTGCAAATACATCCGGCTCCGTGAACATGGCCATTAGCGTGATGAATCCGCCGTAAGAACCTCCATAAATGCCGATGCGCTTCGGATCAACGTTATACTTGTCTGCAAGCAGCTTGGCACCATCCACGTGGTCACTCAGGTCTTTGCCACCCATAAACTGATAGATGCCGGTGCGTACGTCGCGGCCGTAGCCGGCGCTGCCGCGGTAATCGATATCCAGTACGGTATAGCCATTGTCGGCCAGGAAGTTGTGGAACATGTACTCTCTAAAGTAAGAGCTCCACCACTTGTGCGCATTCTGCAGGTAGCCCGCACCGTGTACAAAGATCACGGCAGGTCCGTTAGCCACTGCTTTCTCTGGACGATACAAGCGGGCATACACGTCTTCGCCATCGCTTGCCTTGAAGCTGATCACCTCCGGCTCGCGCCAGTTGTAGGATTTGAACTCGTCGGTGAGCGAAGATGTCACCTGGCGCGGCTTAGCTCCTTTTTTGTTGTCCTGTACATACAGCTCCCATGGCTTGTTGCTGTAAGAGTAGCGTATGGCCATTGTCTTTTCGTCCGGCGACAGGGTTACTTCGTGCGCTCCTGTTCCAGAAGTCAGCTGGGTCATCTCCCCGCCATTGAGCGGCATTTTGTAGAAATGCTTCTCGCCTGGGTGTACCTTGTTCGCTGTGAAATACCAGCTCTTCTTGTCTTTGGAGATCTGAGGACCGGAAACCTCAAACTTACCACTTGTAAGGACTTTCTTGCTGCCATTGTTCAGGTTTACAGTGTACAGGTGTGAGTAACCGCTTTCTTCTGACTGGAACCATACTTGCTCATTGTCTGGCATGAAACCGATATCGCCGGTGCCATAGCCTATACCCGGTCCGTTGATCCAGGCTTCGTCGCGCTGGCGGTCGAGAGTGCTCAGTTTACCAGTGGCAGGGTCTACTTTCAGAATCCAACGGTCTTTGTTATCGGCTGCGCGGGCTACCATGACGGCGTGCTTGCCATCGTCTGACCAGATTGGTCCGAACATGGTCACGGCTCGTGCTTCTGGTTTAGCGGCTTTAGTAGCAGGTTCTTTCGCTGCGCTCGCCTTTGTATCACGATCTTTAATGTAAGCTGGCTGGTCGTTTATACCTTCAATGCCACCTACCTGCAGCGCATAAGTAGTGTCACGGCTGATGTCATACACAAACGACTCATAGGTTGCCTGCGCATCTCCTACTTTGGTGCGGGTGTTGATATCCTCGGTATACCCTGATGAAGTGACAAAGTCTGGTACAATGGCGACCTTGGCATTTTTAGGTCTTGTAGCCATGCGGTAGCTGATGTAGCGCTCGTCCGGGCTCAGCACGATGTTATCAACCGATTTATCACCGATGTAAATTTCCTTCGGACGGGCCGGACTGTCAGCTTTCTGCTGCTTTTTGGCTGCCTCCTTATCCGCTTCACGCTCGCGTACGATCTGCAATAAAGCCAGCTGCTGCTCTTTCAGCCACTCAC
Organism: Pontibacter sp. BAB1700; assembly: GCF_000277005.1. NCBI lineage: Bacteria > Pseudomonadati > Bacteroidota > Cytophagia > Cytophagales > Hymenobacteraceae > Pontibacter > Pontibacter sp. BAB1700. The sequence continues at coordinate 52,256 of NZ_AKIS01000027.1, forward strand.
GCTGCGGGTTCTTGCCCTCCTCTCCTGGTTTGTTACCTTTTTTGAAGTCGGTCAGCTGCGCCAGCTGGCCATTGGCAATCGTCCACAGGTATAGGTTGCCGTCTTTCACAAAGGCTACCTTTTTCTCGTCGTGGCTAAACGATGGGCTATTCTCACGCTCTACCGTATTGGTGATCTGCTGCGTTTTACCGCTCTTGATATCGAGCAAGTAGATGTCACCGTTCTTCTCGTATACCTTCTGCGTTTTGGCTCTGTTATAGCGTGCATTCCAGGTCCCTGGCAGGGCACGGCTTTCCTGCGGGCTTACCTTCTTCAGGTTGCCACCGTTTGCTGACACACTGTAAAGCGAGTCTCTGCGGTTGGCATCAGGGTTCCAGCTGAAGTAAATCTTCTTGCCGTCCTCTGACCAGAACACATTGCTGGGCGAGGTGCCGATCCAGGTCGGATCACGCATGATCTTCTCCACACTCAGCTTGCTGCTGTTTTCCTGCGCCTGCACAGTGGTACCACCAGCCAGTACAAGCCAGGACATCAGGAGGAGGGCTTTCTTCTTAAGAAGCATAATAAATGTTGTGTTTTAGATTAGGTTGTAGTTAAAGATAAAATTAAGCTTTAAATCTCAAACTTGCCAAACAGACGATTCTGTTCTTACCGACGAGGATCTATACCTTACTTACTGCTGCTAAGCGCCATTGGCGGACGTTGCTCGTCAAAGCTTGTCAGGTCCTGGTATAGCTTGGCCAGAGCAAGCACCTTGGCTTCACCATAGAGCTGTCCCATAAAAGTGATCGTGGTCGGCATGCCGTTCTTCTGGAAGCCATTCGGTAGTACGACACATGGATGGCCGCTCAGGTTTGTCATCACCAGGTTGCTGCCCGCATATGATGGACTCAGGTACACATCTATACCTTTCAGCTTCTCGTGCATTTGCTGTATGATGAGTGAGCGCACCCGCTGAGCCTGCAGATACTCCACGGCGGTAACAAAGCGGCCTGCTCTGAAAATATTTGGCCAGGCGTTCTTGTGCTGCTGCACCATCATACTGTCACGGCCGCTACGGGTTAGTTCGTCGAAAGCGGCTGCCCCTTCCACGGAAATGGTCATGGTCAGGTCACGCGCCGGCAGGTTTGGCAGTTCAATTGGCACGAGCTCTATACCTGCTTTTCGGAGTGCTTCCAGCGTGGCCTTATCATTCTCCTTGAAAGGATAGTCTCGCTCAAAGTCTTTCTGCAGATAGCCTACCCGCAGCTTTCGCACATCAATGTTCTTGTTGTAGTTAAAAGGAGCGTCCACAATGGTCAGGTCCTTTCCGTCCGGTCCGTGAATGGCATTGAACACAATGGCGCAATCTTCGGCGGAGCGGGCGATGGGTCCAATCTTATCCATAGACCAACTCAGCGCCATGGCACCATGCCGGCTCACGCGGCCAAAGGTAGGACGCAGGCCTGTGGTACCGCAGGCAGTGGAAGGTGACACGATGGAGCCAAGGGTCTCGGTTCCGATTGCAAAAGGCAGTAAACCCGCAGCTACTGCTGCAGCTGATCCGGCTGAGGAGCCGCTTGAACCTTTATTTAAGTCCCAGGGAGTCCGTGTTTTTCCTCCATACCATACATCACCCATCGCCAGTTCGCCTAATGTCAGTTTGGCTACCAGCACAGCACCAGACTGCTCCAGTCTCTGTACCACGGTAGCATCCAGGTCAAGTTGCTGGTCTTTGTAAGGAACGGATCCCCATGTGGTCTTATACCTCTTTGTTGCCAACAGGTCTTTCACACCATAAGGTATACCGTGGAGCATGCCTTTATACTTTCCGGCTTTTATCTCCTGGTCTGCACGCCTGGCCTGCTCCAGTGCCAGCTCCTCTGTCAGGCTGGTCACACATTGCAAGGTAGGCCCATGCTGCTTCAACCGATCCAGAAAGAATTTGGTAAGCTCCTCTGAGCTGATCTGCTTTGTTCTTACGAGTTCTGCGAGTTGTGGAACCGAATAGAAAGCAAGCTCCTCCCTGTTGGTAGGCAGCTTTATACCTTTCCGCCTTTCTACTTCGAATTTCTCCCGTTTCTGCTCAAACTCGAACCCAACAGGGATGGGGTTGAACTGTAGTGCAGGCGTTACCTCATTAGCCAGGGGTTGCTTTCTGATGCGCTGGTAGCTGCTCCTGAACTCAGCGACGCTTGCTGTAGCGGAATCCAGTTGTGCATCCGTAAATTTCAGGCCAATCATTTGCTGCGCATTCCGAAGCACATCCACTGTGATCTTGTCATCAGCCAACTTCGTAATAAAGGCTCCTGACAGGAAACATGTTGCCCCTAACAAGGTATAGGTATATGATCTTTTCATAAATTCTGTTTGTGAGTCATTCAGACCTATAAGTTAGCAATTATCATTTATTTATGGTCTCGGTAGTTTGGTAATAGCCACAAAAAAACCGCCCCTCGCAATGCAAGGGGCGGTCTCTTATTAGATTCTATTTTTATCAGAATCGATTATGGGTTCTGATCACCAGCCGACAGTGCTTTATTGTTGTTAAGCTCATCCTGAGGAATTCTGAACAGAATCTGTGGATCTGTGATAGAACGCTCTTTTACCAGGATAAGGGCCTCAACGTGTTCACCGTTTGGAGCAGTACCAACAGTTCTCTTAACTGGTCTGTTCAGACGCTTCAGATCCAGGATAGAGAAACCTTCACCCCAAAGCTCGATTCTTCTCTGGATTAGGATCTCTTCGATTAGAGCTGTTCCAGAAGTAGCCAAAGTTACATACAATGGGTCTCTCGCTTTCACTAATGTCTCCAGAACTGTTACAGCCTCTGCGTCTCTACCAAGTCTGGCAAGTGCCTCAGCCTCGATCAAGTACATTTCAGAAGCTCTCATCAGCACGTAGTCAGCAGCCCATGAGCCAGCACCTGGCAGACGGAACTTCAGAGAAGTGTAGTTGTAGTAAGTGCCTTTGTTGTCAACAGAAGGAGCCTGTACGATCTCTCTACGCACGTCAGTAGGTGACATTTTCTCGTAAAGTTCTCTCGTGATCAGCTTCGTGCTACCCAGACCGGCGTAACCACCTGCGGTGTTTGCCATGTGCGAGAAGAAAGAAGCATAGATCGTAGACTGGTCGTTCGGAATCTGAAGACCCCACATCCACTCACCATTAGAAGTACCGAAACCAGCCTTGTAAGTAGCTGCATTCATCAGCGTATAACCCTGACGAGCTTCGTTTGCTTTTATAGCAGCTCTCTCCCAGTTCTCCATCTGCAGAGCTACACGAGCCTGAAGACCTTTTACAGTCTTTTGGTTGATGTGAGAAACGTGGTCTTTCGTTTTACCAGCTAACAGGCTTCAGCAGCATCCAGGTCAGCAACAATCTGGTTGTAAACCTCTTGCACAGTACCACGGCCTTTACCTTCAGTAGTTGGCTCAGTGTACAATGGCACACCTGGGGCATTCTCGTTGCCTTTGTAAGTATGCTGGAACAGGTTAATCAGATAGAAGTAAGAGTGCGCTCTAAGGAACAGGGCGTTACCTTTGAGATAATCTCTGCGCTCCTGTGTACCAACAGCTTCATCTACGTTTGCGATAATAAGGTTCGCGTTGTTGATGGTTCTGTAGTAGTATCTCCAGGTAGCACCAGAGCGCGATGTTTGGGTAGCAGTACCGTATGCTGAGTGGTTATACTCTGCTACGAACCAACCATAACCACGTACTGGCGTGATTACGTCATTACCCATCATGTCCATCGTCAGGTCGTAAGACTTCTGCCCGAAGTGACCGTGGCTACCATCCATTGATGTCCACATAGAGCGGTAGATACCGTTCAGGGCTACTGTTGCACCTTCTGTCGAAGAAAACACTAAATCATTTGGCACCTGAGACTTAGGAGTTGTCTCCAGGTACTCTTTCTCGCAACCCGTCAGCACTAAAACTGCCAGTGCCAGCGGAGCTAGTTTTTTAACTATATTTTTCATTCTAGTAATATTCCTAATTAAAAGTTAGCGTTTAGACCAAGCGTGAAAGTACGCATCACTGGGTAAGTGAAGTCTGATGTACCGTTAAAGCTACGCTGTGGGTCCATACCTTCGTTCTTTGTGAAGATCTTGGCATTGTCAACAGATACGAATGCACGCATGTTGTTTACACCTACTCTTGAAGTCAACGTGTTTGGCAGAGTATAGCCCAGGTTGATGTTCTTGATGTTCAGGTAAGAAGCGTCGAACAGCCATCTTGTAGAAGCACCATCCTGTGTAGCCAAACCTTGCTGCAGTCTAGGTACATCTGTGTTGGTGTTCTCTGGCGTCCAACGGTTCAGCATATCTTTGCTGAAGTGTGTACCATAAGAACCTCTGTGCATCAAGCTACCGTAGTTGCTATCGTAGAACTTACCACCCACCTGGAATGTCATTAGGACAGAAAGGTCAAATCCTTTGTAACGGAATGAGTTAGTGAAACCACCCATTAGGTCAGGGATAGCAGAACCTTGATAATCATATGTGCCAAAGTTGATGTTGTTTGTTACAGTATCCTGGCCAATGATCTTATAAGCAGCATTGTCTGGCTTGTACTGTGTGTGGTCGGTGCGGTACAGGGCATCACCATTAGATGGGTCTACGCCATAGTACTCACGCAGCCAGAAGTCGTAAATGTTCTGACCTTCAGCATAACGCTTAGTGCCACTGATGATTGGGTCACCGTTAGGCATCTTTGTGATCTTGTTGGTGTAGCTGGTGAGGTTCATGTCCATTCTCCAGTCGAAGTCGCCTGTAGATACCGCATTGTAACCTAACTGCAGTTCCCAACCATTATTCTTCATTGTACCAATATTTTCCCATTTACCTAGGCCACCAGTAGAATAAGGAAGTGGAATTAAGAACAACAGGTTGTCAGAAATACGCTCGAAATATTCAACTGTACCTTCTACTTTATTGAAGAACCTGAAGTCAGCACCAATGTTGAAGTTAGCGTTAGATTCCCACTGTAGATCCATTGCTGGAAGTGAAGTTACCAGTGCACCTGGCGCATTCACGTTGTTCCAACCCAGTGAGTAAAGTCCTTGCCAAGCATAATAGTTCTGCGTTCCATCTGTGTTCAAGGTATTTTCGTTACCCTGCTCACCATAGCTACCTCTCAGTTTCAGTTCATCAACCACTCAGCATTGAAGAAGTCTTCTTGTGAAATTCTCCAGCCTGCACCGATTGAGAAGAAGTTACCCCAACGTGTATCTTTGTGGAAGCGAGAAGATCCGTCTCTTCTAAAGCTGGCAGAAGCTAGGTATTTGTCAGAAAGGCTATAGTTCAACTGAGTGAAGTATGACTCGATCTTGTGATCCTCAAAGTCAGAAGTACCGTCAGTCAAAGTTGCGGCTGAAGCAAGTTCAGTAGTACCAGGGAATGCGAAACCAGTCTTAGTAGTAGATACGTTTCTAGACTCCCAATCATAGTTTTCATGACCAGCTAAGGCTCGCAGGCTATGATTTCCGAACTGCTTGTTCCAAGTCAATACCTGGTTAAAGGTATAAGAAATAGTTCTTCTATCAGATTTAGTAGAGCGTCCGCTTACGTTGGCTGCATCACCAAACTGTGAGTTCTGGTAAGTAGTACCGAAACCATTGTAGTAGTTACCACCGAAAGTAGTTTTGAATGTGAAGTCTTCCAGGAATTTCACTTCAGCAAAAGTGTTTACAGTTGCCTCGCTTCTTCTCAAAGATCTTTCGTCCAAAGCCAGCGTACCAAGCAGGTTAGAGTTTGGCGCATATGGTCTGGCACCCATCTGGCTTGCATTACCCCAGTCCAGCGCATTACCACCACGTACAGGATCTGCTACGAAGTTACCTTCGCCATCACGCTGCCATACCGGGTAGATTGGGCCCATGTAGCGAGAGTAGTAGAATGGGTTAGATGTAGCGGTACCAGTTGCATAGTTACCCTGGTTTTCAGACATGTTACCGGCAATGTTAACACCTGACTTTAACCAGTCAGTTACTTGCGTATTGATGCTGGCACGTGCGTTTACACGGTCATAGCCAGAGAATTTAGCGATACCTTCTTCTTTGATATAACCAACAGACAGGTAGTAGTCGCTCTTCTCAGCACCACCTGACACGTTCATGTTCAGGTCAGTACGGTTAGATTTCTGGAACAATTCCTCAGCCCATGAGTCGCTGTAAAGCAAACGAGCATTTGGGTTCAAACGGCCAGTAGCTGGATCGATCACCTGGTTGCCAGGCACGTTGAATGGGTTGTAAACAAGACCGCTTCCACCTGCAATGTTGTCAGAAGCAAATTTGTTAGCAGCAGTAAGATCTTGGCCAGGCTGAGGTGCGCCACCAAGTTTCGCATTACGCATAGCCTCCCACATCAGTTCGTAGTATTCCTGCTCGTTTACACGGTCGTACTCTTTAATAGCACGGTCAGAAACACCTCTTCTCAGGTTAACAGCAATGCTAGGCTTGCCAGTCTTACCTCTCTTAGTTGTGATCATGATCACACCGTTCGCAGCACGAGAACCGTAAAGTGAAGATGCTGCCGCATCTTTCAATACTGTTACAGACGCGATGTCGTCAGTTGAAATAGACTGAAGTGTGCCGCTGAAAGGAACACCGTCCACAACATAAAGAGGTTCGCTGCTTGAGTAGATAGAACCAATACCACGAACACGCACAGAAGCGTTAGAACCAGGAGCACCACCACCGTTGGTAGTTTGGATACCTGGTACCAAGCCCTCAAGTACGCGTGTAACAGATGTTACCTGCTGTCTCTCGATCGCTTTTGTTGTGATGGTTGACTCAGCACCCGTAAAGGCTGTTTTTGCGATAGTACCGTAAGGCACCTGGATTACAACCTCTGACAGCTGCTGGCTATCAATATCCAATGTCACGTTAACTGAAGTATTTGCGCCAATCGCCACCTCTTTTGCCACGTATCCAATGTAACGGAACACCAGAGTGTTCGCATTATCTGGCACGTTTACGCTGAATGAACCGTCTGCATTAGTTGCTGTACCAGTAGTGGTACCCTTCACAACTACAGACACCCCAGGAAGAGGTGCTCCGTCCCCTGCCCCTGTAACTTTACCTGTTATTGTCCGACTTTGTGCCGCTACTTGGCCCAAAAGCGCAAACAAGAACAAGAAGTTAAGTAGTAATACTTTCTTCATAAACTACACTTGTTTTGTTAGGTTGTTGAAAATAGATTAGATAATAGAATAGTTTTATCTCCAAATATAGGCATTAAAAACATTTAACAAAACCTTAACAAAGATTCTTCGTAATATTTTTTTATGCCCTTTAAAAGCCCTCAGACAGCATTGAAAGCCACAAAATGACGTTTACAACACATTGAAGGCCACATCATTTGATAAAACAGTAGTCTTAAGATGAAATAACCAATGCATGACCACCTCTCCAGGTGGTCTCTTTTTTTCAGGGAAAAGCTTGCTTCATACGGAGAGTGTTATAACAACAACAGTAGCGTCCGTAACAAAAGCTAAACACCGTAACCGCCGGAGCCCCCATAGTTACCTGATTGCGCCATCACGATCGCATGTGCCTGCTGCGCCTCCTTGATATTATACTCAAATGCCAGCCGCTTGTAATTGATCACATCTACAATGGTACCTATAAAACACAGACCGGCTGTGAACAGGTATAGCAGCCCCATCCCTATATGCCCGAGTACAAAACGATGGACACCGGCCACTCCAAAAAATCCGATCACGGCAGTAATGAGCACAAGCAGTGGTTCACGCCGGCGGGATCTGTAAACAGAAACGAACTGCTGCGCCTCGTAGTCCGACATAGCGTTCAGCAGGCCTTGTACATAAGCCATCTCATCGGGCTCAAGTTCAGGCATTAAATTAAATACATTAGCCATAGTTTATAGTTTAGAATGATACAGGTATAACTTGCGCGATTGCACTAACAGCTCCAACACACGCCAGCACAACATAAGCAGAGCAGGCAAGCCCAGCGGGTGGGCCTGCCAGGAAGAGGCCAGGTCGCCTCTGAATAAATAAGCCACACTATGCCCCAGACCACAGCCCGGGCAGCCACCCTGCCACACCCAACTGATGGGACACAGGCTGAACAGATGATTGCCTGCAGGCTCCATACCAGCCAGCAGCAGTAAGCCAATTATCCAGGCACCCGCTTCCGGGAGTACCCGCCAGGCTGCGTAAAAGGCTCTATTTCTGTTAATTCCTCGCATTGCCACCATAAGGTATATTTAATATCGTGATTGTGCAAGTTATAATACATCCAAATGATAACATCTGCCCACATGTCTGTCGTATGACTAGGAAGAATCTAAATGGAGAACTGTATGGAATGCAACGTAGGATTGACTGAACAGAAAGTACGCGTATTGACAGGCCTTGCCATTATCGGAGTGGGTGCATACTATAATATAAAGGCATTGTCAGCTATTGGGTTTATACCTATTGTTACGGGCATGCTGCGCTATTGCCCCGTCAACCAGGCAGTCGGATACAATGGCTGCACCGGGGAGCAACACCGTGTAAAAAGCGCTGTACTTTAATTATATGCAAAAGTGGCTATACAGAAGCTTGGGTTTTACGTACCTATAGCGCTATGAGAAAAATCATCCTGTACATTGCTGCCAGCACCGACGGGTTCATTGCCCGGCCCGACGGAAACATCGACTGGTTACACGATAAGAAGTACAACATACCTGACGAAGATTTCGGCTACACGGCCTTCCTGCAAACGATCGATACCACCCTGATGGGGCGTAAGACGTACCAGCAGGTCATGGGTTTCGACATGCCTTTCCCCTACCCTGACCTGAAAAACTATGTTTTCAGTCGCTCCGAACAGCAGGACACGGAGCATGTTTCCTTTGTGAAAAACGCTGTGGTAGACTTTATAGAAAAGCTGAAGGAGCAGCCAGGTAAAGACATCTGGCTCATTGGCGGCGGACAGCTGAATGCTACAGTCCTCAATGCTGGCTTACTGGATGAAATTATACTGACATACATCCCGATTGTGCTGGGGAAAGGAATTCCGCTGTTTTCTGCTGATACGGAAGAGCATAAGCTAAAGCTGATCCCGACTGAGAACAAACTTTACCGCAATGGCTTCCTGCAGGTGAGGTATAGTTGCTGATAATCTAACACGGAAAGTCCTCAGCTGCCTTAGGCAGCTGAGGACTTTCCGTGTTCAGGTGCTAGTACGTTAGGGCTTTGATTGGCTGCGATTACAATTCAGGATTTTCCAGATCGGTTTTCCTCTGATCCAGTTCTTTTCGGCATCTTCTTTCTGGTGCTCGCGCTCCACTCTTTCATCATCCATCAGCCCCTGGCTAACAGTGTCCGTAAACTGTCTGGAAAAACCGAAACTCGTATCAACAGTTGGCACATCATAATTTCCAGTATTAAAAAATAATCCTGAAAGGTAGCTTCTTCTATGGCGTCTCATCTCACACTCCTTTCTATTAAATAACGGCTGCTCCGCTATGTATTTATAAATAGTTTATACTATGTTATACGTAAATCATGCAATAATAGACTGGATTTATACCTAAATAACGGTCATAAAAGAAGCTTGCCAAACAGACATGTCGGGCAGGCTTCGCAAGTAGGGTACATAGTCAGACTTATTTCTTCTTTTTAGTCCTTGCTTTTCGCTTTTCTTCGATTTGGCGGCTTTTATTTTTGACTCTGTTTCCTCTGCCTCTTTCATCAGGGCTTTCCAGTCAAATTTGGCCTCGGCGCTGAAATCGATGGTTGCCTCGCGGTCTTCAGGGTCGAGCTGGAGCACTTTGATGTCTTTGGTCAGGTAGGTCTGTATTTCATCAAGCATTGGCTTTTCCTCGGCACTGCAAAAGGACACAGCTATACCTTTGGCCATACCACGGCCTGTACGGCCTACACGGTGCACGTAGTTTTCGGGCTGCTCCGGCAGGTCATAGTTCACTACATAGTCCACGCTCGGGATGTCGATGCCGCGTGCGCTCACATCCGTGGCGATCAACAGCTTCACCTCCCCTTTCTTAAACTTTTTCAGGGCTTCGAGGCGATCTTTCTGCTCTTTGCCGCCATGAATGCTCATCGCAGTAATGTCTACGCGCTCCATGGCAGCCACTACGCGCTCAGCCCGCACCTGCGTGCGGACAAAGGCAAGTATCTTTTTATCAGGGTTCTCTTTCACAACCCGCTCCAGGAAGAACCGCTTCTCGTCCATCTCCACGTACATCACGGAGTGGTCCACGTTTTTCGAAACCGGATCTTTCGGGGATATCTGAATGCGCACCGGCTTGTTCACGAGCGAATAGGCAAGCTCTTTGATCTTTTCGTTTATAGTGGCCGAGAAGAACAGGGTCTGCCGCTTGCGTGGCAGTTTGGTGATCAGCTGGCGGATGTCGTGGATGAAACCGAGGTCGAGCATGTGATCCGCTTCGTCCAGCACGAGTGTCTCCACGCGCTCCAGCCGGATGTAGCCCTGGCTCACAAGGTCGAACAGGCGGCCTGGTGTAGCCACCAGGATGTCTATACCTGCTTCCAGCCTAGCGATCTGCGGCCCTGCTCCACGCCACCAAATACACAGAAGGTCTTGACGCGGGTATGGCGACCGAGCTCTTCAAACACCTCGGTGATCTGCAGAGCGAGTTCGCGGGTGGGCACCATCACCACACACTTGATGCCATCGGAGCGACGGCGATTGATCTGGTACTGCAGCTTATCCAGCACAGGTATAGCGAAAGCGGCCGTCTTGCCGGTACCTGTCTGGGCAATCGCCAGCACATCCTCGCCTTTCATGATCGGAGGGATCGCTTTGAACTGTATATCGGTTGGCTTCCGGAAACCCAGCTTACTCAGGCTTTTTTTGATCTCATCGGATATGCGGTAATCTTCGAACTTCATGATAATGCTTTGCTGATTGGCTACTGGTCTTTACGTAAGGTCGCAGCGAATTGTAAAGGTACAGCTTCTTTTTCTGATTCGCTTAAGGTATGGCCCCGGCTTGCAACGAATGCAACATAGCATCCCTTCAAAGGCTACTCCCCTGCAACAGTTTATCTAAACACTTAATCACCGGCTCGCTTCAAGGTATAAACTCGCTAAAAGGTATAAGCACAGCACCTGGCCGGGATACAGTAAAAAGATCAAAAATAAAGAAGCAAAATAAACTTTTATAATAGCATTACTATTATCAAAGAAAGTTGTTATAACTTTGCGGAAACCAATCTCGAATAATGAGCAGCTGCAAAAGGGACAGTAGCATCAAAAAAAGGGAACGGACACTTGACACAGGCGTAGTCTTAAAAAGTCATCAGCACATGAACACGACCAGCATTAAAATAAACCTGAACCACAAAGCTTACATGCGTGACCCGGAGAACACTGAACTGGGCCGCCGCATCATCAACGAGAGCATTCGCCTGATCGACGATCTGGCTTTGAGCAGTTCACGTTCCGGAAGCTGGCAATTGTAATTGGCTCTACGGAAGCTTCCATTTACCGCTATTTTGAGAACAAGCACAAGCTGCTGGTATACCTGGTGTCGTGGCACTGGGCCTGGCTTGACCACTTTGTACTGTTCCACACCAACAACATAGCTGATCCGCGGGAGCGCCTGAGCCGTGCCATAGACGTAATCACTTCCTCCGGCATTGACAACCCTGCTACGCTGCACATCAACGAAAGCGCCCTGTACAGGATCGTGATCGTTGAGGCCTCCAAGGTATACCTGACCAAGGAAGTAGACGATGACAACAAGGACGGTTATTTCCTGGAGTACAAGCGCCTGTGCCACCATATAGCCGAAATGGTGCTCGCCATAAATCCCGACTACCCTTACCCGCATGCCCTCATCAGCACGATCATGGAGGCAGCCCACCAGCAGGTGTTCTTTGCCGAGCACCTGCCTTCGCTCACCGAGATCAAGGGCACAAAGCGCTCTCCCCAAGAAACGGCTACTTTTTTAAAACATCTGGTATTTGCGGCAGTTGACCAGAAAAGATAAAACAGACACATGAGTAAAGCATATAAACATAAACCTCTTTACACGCCGATGCAGCGTTTCTGGCAGCTCCTTGCCGCTGAGAAACGTGAGATCGTGTACCTGTACATCTACGCAATCGTGGCGGGTCTTATCAGCCTTTCGCTGCCGCTAGGTATTCAGAGCATCATCGCTTTTATTTCGAGTGGGCAGATCACGGTGTCGGTGGTGGTACTGATCACCCTGATCGTGCTGGGCCTGCTTATAGTGGGTGGTATGCAGATCATGCAGCTGTGGCTGGTGGAGTACATACAGCAGCGCATTTTTGCGCGCACAGCTTTTGACTTTGCCTTCAGGGTGCCGCGCCTGCAGTCGGAGGCCCTGCATCGCTACTACCCACCTGAGCTGATGAACCGCTTCTTCGACACTATTTCGTTGCAGAAATCGATGGCCAAGCTGCTGACTGACTTTACCACGTCTGCCATACAGATCGTCTTCGGCCTGATTCTGCTATCGTTCTACCATCCCTATTTCATCGTGTTCGGCATGATCCTGGTCATCGTGCTGATCGGCATCCTATATTTTACGAGTCCCCGCGGCATCGACACTAGCATCACCGAGTCGAAATACAAGTACAAGCTGGTCGCCTGGCTACAGGAAATGGCCCGTTCGATGAACACTTTTAAGCTGGCCGGTCAGTCTGATCTGCCCACCGAGAAGACCAACGGCTTTGTCACCAGCTACCTGAAGGCTCGCAAGCAGCACTTCCGGGTACTGATGACCCAGTACTTCAGCTTTGTAGGTTTCAAGACTGTGATTACGGGAGGCCTGCTGGTGCTAGGCGCTATCCTCGTGATTCAGCGGGAAATCAACATCGGGCAGTTTGTGGCTTCCGAGATCGTCATCATCCTCATCATGACGGCGGTGGAGAAGATCATCATCAAACTCGATACCATCTATGACATGCTTACCAGCCTTGATAAGCTGGGGCAGGTGACCGATATGCCCCTGGAAGAAGAGCGTGGTGTGGCCATGCCTGACAGAGGACAGGGCTTGTCGATACAGGTGAAGAACCTGCGCTACCAGTACCCGAACGTAGAGGAATATGCTATCAACGGCGTTTCATTTGACGTGCTGGCTTCAGAGCGGGTGTGCATTGCGGGCTTTAACCGGTCGGGCAAGTCGACGCTTAGCCAGTTGCTGCTTGGCCTGTACGAAAACTATGAAGGCAGCATTGCCTACAACAATCTCTCGATGCGCGACCTCGACAAGAATAGCATGCGCCGCCTGATCGGTGACAACACCTCCAAGGAACAGGTGTTTGACGGAACCATCCTGGAGAACATCACGCTCGGTATACCGAACGTACCGATCGAGGACGTGGTCTGGGCGACTGACAACGTAGGCCTCACCGAATTTATACATGAACTGCCAGACGGCCTGCAAACGGAGCTGACCGGTGGCAGTATTCGTCTGCCGGCCAGTGTGTCGCGCAAGATCATTATGGCCCGCTGCCTGGTGCTGCGCCCCAAAATGCTGCTCCTCGACGACTTCTGGGGAGGTATGGAGAAGCACGAGAAGCTGCGCCTGATCCAGATGCTTTCATCTCAGGAATTCAGCTGGACGCTTCTTATTATCTCCAATGATCCGGAAGTGATGGCCATCTGCGACCGCACGCTGCTCCTGAAAGGTGGGCAACTCGTGGCAAACGGCAATTACGAAGAGATCCGCCACAGCACACCCTATCAGCAACTGGCCAACCTGACTGTATAACCATGAAAGAGAAAGATCCCTATACCCCATCGCGGGAGCACAGGGCCATGCAGGCAATGGACATGGTACGCACACCGAAGCTCGGGCGCACGCTGGCTTACTGGATCATCGGTATTGTGCTTTTCCTAATCCTGATCCTGTTTTTGCCGTGGACGCAGAATATTTCGTCGCGCGGCGCACTCACCGCCCTGAATCCGGAAGACCGGCCACAGACTGTGCAAAGCACCATAGCAGGTCGCATTGAGCGCTGGCATGTGCAGGAGGGCCAGCTGGTGCAGAAAGGCGATACGATCGTAAGTTTGTCGGAGGTGAAGGAAAAGTTCTTCGACCCGCAGCTGCTCGACCGCCTGGATGAACAGGTGCAGGCTAAGGAAGGAGCCGCCACAGCTACAAGAGCCAAGTCCGAGGCACTGCAGGACCAGATACAGGCATTGCGGGAAGGTTTGCAGTTCAGTCTGGATAAGGCGCGCAATAAGATAGCCCAGACACGGCTGAAGGTGCAGAGTGACAGTGCAGACCTGGTAGCGCAGCGTGTAGAAGTGGAAATAGCCCGCAACCAGTATGTGCGACAGGAAGAACTGTACAAGCAAGGCTTAAAGTCGCTGACTGAACTGGAGGCCCGACGTCTGAAACTACAGGAAGCGGAAGCCAAGCTCATTGCCAACGAAAACAAACTGGGCAGCACCCGTGCCGAACTGCAGAATGCCTATACTGAACTGAGCTCACTACAGGCGGAGTATGCCGATAAGCTCGCCAAAGCTGAATCGGAGCTCAATTCGAACCAGGCCTACCTGTACAGCACGATCGGCGATGTGTCGAAGTTGCGGAGCGAGTACAGCAGTACGCTGGTGCGCAGCACCTTTTACCAGGTGGTAGCGCCGCAAACGGGTTACCTGGTACGGACGCTTCGCGCAGGTATAGGCGAAACCATCAAAGAAGGAGAGGCCATTGCCACCATCATGCCCGAGGACCCACGCCTGGCCGTGGAGCTTTACGTACAACCCATGGACCTGCCCCTGCTCTACCGCGGCGCTCCTGTACGCCTGCAGTTTGATGGCTGGCCGGCACTCGTCTTCTCGGGTTGGCCTAATCTGGGCTTCGGTACGTTTGGCGGCAAAGTAGCTGTGATCGACAATACCGCCACCAACGGCCTGTACCGCATGCTGGTGGTGCAGGACCCGGAGCAGGAAGAATGGCCCGAGGCAATTCGCATTGGCTCAGGCGTACAGGGCTGG